>NZ_JBTNDI010000029.1:0-6132 GCF_054511075.1 Arthrobacter sp. TMS2-4 | reverse complement strand
GAGCGATACCCCGTAGGAGGATCCACTAGCAGGATCAGCCAGACGCTGCGTTGACTTTCCACCCCGCCAATCACCTGATCAGAACCCCGCCATCTTGGCGAAAAGTCACAGTAAGCGCCATACGTCGCAGGGCGAACCTAGGCGCGAGAAGCCTCAAGCCCGGCCCGCCATGACCGCCTCAGCCTGAGGTAGGGGCAGGGCGTCCATGCCCGCCGCTTAGACTGGTTGGCGGTGCTTGGCGCCCGGTGGACGCAACAAGCGAAGTCCGGCATGACATGCCCTCTAAAAGTAAGAACAGTAAATTGCATAGCCGGGAGGGCCGGGACATGGCAGAAAGTACAACCGAAAATCTTTTCCGAGAGTTCTACGGGGCGTCGAAATTCATTGAAAAGCGCGACATCCCAAAAAAATTCGGATTCCAATCGAAGCGCGAGGGCTCCACTGACGATGGCTTCCCTGACTTTTTCAAAGACATGGGATCATGGCTGATCGTCGTTGAAGCGAAGTCCGGCGAGCCTGGACCAAAATCTGACCACGTCGCTGCAGTAGCCGACGTGCGAAGCTACATGACGACGAACGCGGTTCCGCACACAGACATCGTTGGTATCGCAGTATCGGGGCAGACCGAGGAGTCACTCCGAGTCACGCATTTCTTTCGCAAAGCCGGCGCCGAAGAAGTAGAAGAGCTTGACGACCCACGCAGCCTGGTGAGTCTAGAGTCTCTGACAAAGCACTACGAAGAAACGGCTCATGGGGACCCGCTATCCGATGCAGAGCTGCAGCGATTCCTTGTGCGGCTCAATGAGCGGTTTCACAAGGATTCACGGGTCCGCGACACTGAACGGTCACTGTTCTTCTCGGCATTGATGATTGCCCTCGACGACTCGAAGTTCCGCAGCGTCTATCAGTCGCAGGTCATCCCAGACGACACGCGCCTCGTCGAAGGGCGATACCTAAACGACGAGATAGTGGCGGCCGTCAAGCGTCAGCTGGTAAAGAAGGTCAACTCTGAGTCGAAGCAGATCGACTGGGAGGACCGTTTTGCATTCGTTAAGACGGTAGACATTCCTCTTGACGAGTACAAGAACATCATCAGCGATATTGACGAGAGAGTACACCAGCCTTCGAAACGCGCAAAGCGAGACGTCCTTGGACGTGCGTACAAAATCTTTTTATCGCGTGCGGGGAAGATGGACAACAAAAATATCATCCTGACGCCCGATCACATCAAGACGTTGATGGTTAACTTGGCACGGCTCGAGCGCGATGATGTGGTGCTAGACACGTGTATGGGATCCGGTGGATTTCTCATGGATGCGATGGAGCAGCTGGTCGAGAAAGCCCACGGAAACGAAAAGCGCATTGAACATATCCATGAGCACCAGCTGATCGGAATGGAACTCGATCCAATTCTCTTCGCGCTGGCATGCTCCAACATGTTCCTGCATGGAGACGGCCGCTCCAACCTCCTTTTCCGAGACTCGCTTGTAACGCGCGGCAGAACGTTCACGGTAAACGAGCCTGACAAGAAGCTGCGGAACTACGTGAAGGGGCTGCACCCGACGAAATGCGTCATCAACCCCCCGTACGAGCACGACAACCCCATCAACTTTACAACGTCGGCGATCGAGTTCCTGGAGGATGGCGGGCGACTCATCATCATCATGCCCAACAACACTCTTTCGAAAGGCGCCAACGAAAAGGCCGTGCGATCGATCCTTGAAAGGGCGAAGCTTGATTTCGTAATAGAAATGCCCCAGCAGCTGTTCTTCGAGCAGGGCCGGGGTGTGAAAACTTCAATCTTCGGGTTTACGAAGACGAGTAACGGCCACGAGCAAGACGCGTTGGTGACCTTCATCAATATGGAGGACGACGGGCACGAGGTGCGCTCCGGCAGCGGACGACGCGATACTGGACGATGGTCGACGATCGCTGCTCTCGTTGAGAAGGCCGTGCGCGATGGCGCGCAGAGCATCGAATCACGCTCTTGGCGCAGCCCAATCTTCGACGACGAAGGGGCCCTTGATGCCCGCGGAGTTCGACGCAATCCATGGCCGCAGGCAGAGATACACGACCTCGAAGCGGCAGTAGCCGACTGGCAGGAAGCTCGAGCGCAGCGCGAAGAGGCTTTGGAGAAAATGGCTCGGGTCTTAACCGAAGCAGGTATCGGTGGATTCGATGTCTGAGTGGCCGAGGACCAGTGTCGGTAAGCATGTTGAGCGGCGCACTGAAAAAGTCTCAATCCAGCCTGGAGTTGAGTACAACACGATGGGTGTGCGCTGGTACGGCAAGGGGACCTACCTCCGTCGCCCGAGCAAACCACAAACAAAGACGCTGAGCCGTGCGCGTGAAGGCGACTTCGTGTTCTGCCGAATTGACACTCAAAAGGGTCCATTTGGCGTTGTCCCCGCGGACCTTGACGGCGCCTTGGTCACGAACGAATTCCCGCTATATTCCGTTGATTCAAGCTCACTTGACGCTCGATTCCTCGCAATGTGCTTCCTAACCCAAGAAACCCTGGACCGAATCGGAAAGCTCAGGGATGGACGGGACGGACGGGCGCGGTGGAAGGAACCCGACTTCGAGTCATGGGAGATTCCCCACCCTCCCGCCCCAATCCAAAGCCGTATCGCTGACGTGATTTCAGCAGTCGACGAAACGATTTCTGCCACCGAGCATGAGGCACATCGCCTCGCGGCCGTACTGAAGATACGCCGGGCTGCTCTCACGAACGATGCAAGCTTCACGGAGGTGCCTGCTCACACCGCGTTCGACATCCGTCTTGGGCGGCAGAGGTCACCTGAACGGGCGAATGGCCCATCCATGACGCCATATTTGCGGTCTGGAAACGTCGGGTACGACAGTTTGCGCCTAGACGACATCCTCTCAATGGACTTCAATGAGCGAGAGCGCGAGCGGTACGCCTTGGCGAGTGGCGATGTGCTCGTATCCGAGGGAAGCGCTGGCGCAGACGCGGTAGGCATGCCGGCAGCATGGAATGCCGAAATTGAGGGACCCGTCTGCTTCCAAAATACGCTGCTGCGGTACCGCTCCATCGTAGGCGTCAGCACGCCAGCGTTCATGAGGCACTGGTGCTTATGGGCTTATGAGTCAGGCACCTTCCGCAATGCTGCGCCGGACGGCGTGAACATTAAACATATCGGCGACAAGCGGGCAAATGCCATGCCTGTACGGTTGCCCGACACCGACGCGCAAGAGGCAATCGTCGCGGAGCTTGAGCCATTATCTGAGGCAGTAGCAAGCCTTCGTGCAGAGGCAGCTCGTCTCCAAACAACTCGCGCAGCACTGCTCAATGCATTGCTTACGCGCAAGGTAGAAATATCGACTCCGATAGTCTGAGCCTCATACTGCGTTTTTGGATTACTCATCCAACGGGTATTTATCGCTCGCGCTGACTGAATTCGAACCGGTCACGCTGATCTGCGTGCCCCGGTCTGACAACTAGCTACAGCGCTTCCAGCGGCCGAGACTTGCTCGGCCGCTGGATAGTGTCAGCCGCCCTCCTCCACCTGACCTGAAATCCGCGCCCGGCGCGGCTCGGCTGGCCAGATGATGTCCTCCCCGAGCGCCGTCAAAAAAGCGGAATACTCTTCGACGCTCAGCTCACCACGCACGGCTGCGCTCCTGACGGCGTCCCTTCGGGACCAAAGGAAACTCTCACCCGCCTCTCGACGAACCGAGTAGATGGTCATATCCAGTCCTGCCAGCTCTGACACGAGATCTGGCCTAAGAGACGGTGTCGACTGGGCGGCAAGGTCCCTGATTTGGTCAGTAGCCGCTTCATAGTCCTCATACGACAGGGCCATTTCTTCAATCTCGTGCGTGCGGGCACGCGGGTTGCTCAGAGCTACCGCGATCCTCCACGGATCAGCGATGCCGCCGCCCATCCGATTCAGAGAGAATCGTTGGTCTGCTGCCTTTTCCGCTCTCTCCTCGACAGCGTGGGGGGCGCGGCTACGCGCAGCATAGATGCGTGTGTTATCGAACGCCCGAAACTCGTCGACGGGAAAAATTGACTCGTACAAATCGCCGAGAATCAGCTTGTCGAACGGCTTTCTCGTTGCCCAGTGGGTTCTGATGCGTTTACGAATATTACTTGACTGACCAATATAAAACTGTTTGTATTCGTCGAAAACCATGATGTAAGCGCCTTCAACTTCGCTCCAATCAGCCAGCGACTGAACAGGTCTGAAAGTCCGCCCTTTCAGGAGAACATGCTGTAGCGCCTCCTCAAACTCGATCTTGTCTAAGGATGCGAAGTAGCTCATCGAAAGATCGAAGTTCACCAACGCTTGGTCCCGTTGCGCCAGAAGATAGACGTCCGAATGTCGCGTGTGCTCCTCGTCTCGGTAGGACCAGGCGATGCTCGCCCATAGCTTCTCCCCTACCTGCTCGCGACTGAAGTACTGTGCCGGAGCGCGATTCGGATACCCATACAGTTCACGGGTCATCGTGTGCCCGACTATTGACCTCCTGAGCTTCTCTCCGAAGTGCAGGGCGGAAGTTGGCTGCTTCTCCGTCACTGCTCCACCGTTGCGATCAGTTGTGGTCCGTTGTTGCGGACAGATCCGACCTCATTGCCGACGACCCGTGGGACGAGGTTGGGTTCGGGGATGGTGTCGATGAAGTGCTGCACGTGGTCCCGCTCAGTCATGGTCGGGTCCAGCCACTGGTCCTGCAAGTTCTTCGGGATGATGACCGGCGTCCGGTCGTGGATATGCCCGAGCGCGTCGTGAGCGGCCCGGGTAAGGATCGTCGCGGTCACCAACCACTTGTCCTCGGCATCCTCTGCCTTGGTGGGGTCGGGCCAGAACTCGTACAGGCCGGCGAAACCCAGCAGCTGATCCTCGTCCTCGGCGTGGAGGTAGTGAGGGGTCTTCGTCCCGTCCTCGTTCTTCTGCCACTCGTAGTAGCCGTTGGCCGGGATCAGGGCTCGTCGTTTAGTGGCCGCCGTGCGGAACGACGGCTTCTCCGTGACAGTCTCGCTGCGGGCATTGATCATCCTGGCGCCGGCCTTCGGGTCTTTGGACCAGACGGGGACGAGTCCCCAGCGGGCTATCTCGAGGCGGCGCACCAGCTCACCCTCGCGCAGCTGCTCGGACACGAACGGGATGCCCTGCATCGGGGCGACATTCCACGAGGGTTTCAGTTCGTCCTGGTACTCCTCCTCGACGCTGAACGCGTCCCGGATAGCGGATTTACTGCCTGCAATAACGAAACGTCCACACATGATCCTGATTGTCCCCCAAAGCTAGGGAGCGGGCGTACCCCGACTACCAGATGCCTTTGTCTCCCTTCGAACGACGGTTCTTGGGCTGCGGCCCCGCATCCATACCTTTTTCTGGGTGGTAATGCTTCTTGTTGTAGAGCTTGTCGTACTCACTACCGGTCAATTTCCAGACCGTTTTGGCTGACGCTATGCCCCCGACTGCACCTGCCGCAGCAGCCCACGGGTTGTAGAGCACGAGGTAAACCATAACGAAGGAATACACCACTGCAACCACGAACTGGAGGGCCGCGCGAACAGCTGGATCCTGATCGAACGGAACCGTCAGTTGCAGTTCCGAGGCGGTACGGTGGAGAAGATCCTCACTTTGTGACAGTCTCGCGAACTGCCATTCAAGGTCAGCAAGCCCGCTTTGGTCCTTGTCCCTTCGAATTGACTCAACTAAGTCATCGAACCGTTCCCCTTCAAATTCTCGAAAGATGCCGCTAGACCACGGGCTGTTCATCGATTGAGCTACAGCATCTTGCGAGCTAGCTGCTTTGCGGAACATGTCGGCTGCATTCCTGGCGGGATGCGTCAACCCAACTGACTCAGTCGTACGCCCGAACCCCGACACCGCCATATCAGCGACACCCAAACTCGCCAGAGACCCCATCGACTCCATCAACGACGCAGAGACCGAACGCCCGAACCCCATCGACACCACATCAGCAACACCCAAACTCGCCAGAGACCCCATCGACTCCATCAACGACGCAGAGACCGAACGTCCCAACCCCGACACCGCCATATCAGCGACACCCAAACTCGCCAGAGACCCCATCGACTCCATCAACGACGCAGAGACCGAACGCCCGAACCCCATCGACACCACATCAGCAACA
>NZ_JBTNDI010000028.1:0-6680 GCF_054511075.1 Arthrobacter sp. TMS2-4 | reverse complement strand
TTCGAGTGGGATGTAGGAGTTTCCTCGAAGGATCACGCGGTGGCCGCGTCCATGTCCATCATTATGACGAACCCGGCAACCGCGCTACACCACTATGCGGGGCACAACTCCACCATTGACCGCCACGGCGCAGCCCAACCCCCGCACAGCTATCCCGCATACACCCGCGGATCGGTAGCCACACCACTGGGGCTCTGCACCGAGCCATCCAACGTCAAAGCAGGCGGTCAGGCGTGCCCGGCACGCAGTAAATGCGGTGGATGCACCTACTTCCGCGCCAACGTATCCCACCTGCCCTTGATTGACGCTCACATCGTCGCGCTCACAACCGACCTGGAACTCGCCCGACCGATCGCCGATACCTGGGTATTGGAGAGCCTTACCGCCGAAATAAGCTCCTACCGCAAAATCAGACGGCTGCTCGCCGACACCAAGACCAGACTCTCCCCAGCAGAGCAAAACGAAATCGACCGGGCGACAGAACTCCTACAGGCTCTCTCCACCGCGCCGGCCCAGGACCCGCTTACCGCCGTCCCCCTGAAGCTCCTGCCACTGACGCCCAAAGAAGCATGAAGACTCACCCCAACGAGACATCGAGCAAGTCTGCACTGCGTACAGCACGGCTCATCGCGGCCAAAAAAGCCGACAGCAAACGACGGCGTGAAGCAGTGCTCAAGGCAATAGCAGCGCATACAAAGGCAGGCCGGTCCATCACTGCCGCGGGCATAGCCCGGTCCGCTGGAGTAAGCACCTGGCTGATCTATAACGCGCCGGACCTCCTCGAGGCCGTACGTAGCGCTGCCGCACAGAACCATGCGAAGGAGGACGTTGATAGGAAGCCGACCGATTCAGCGCCCACCATCTGCGCAATGAAGTACTGATGCTCAACGCCAGGCTCACAAGGACCGCCGCAGAACGGGATCAACTGAAGAAGGCACTGAGGAACAAGATCGGTGCACAGCTCGAACTTGAAACCACAGGTGAACTCAAAACCCGAATCGGGCTACTTGAACGGTCCCTCGAACGGGCCCGCCTGGACCTTGAAGATTCCCAATCTCGCAATAGTCTCTTGCGGGACGATCTGGAAGACGCTCAGGATGAGCTGCGGGCGGCCAGAAGAATCAACCAGATGCTCGTGAAGGAAAACTCTCAACGGGGATCTGTCGTACCTTTCAGGTCAACCGTCTAGGAGTTAGTCTCCTCGGCTTCCTGCAAGTTCATCTCCTTGATCGAGGCAGCGGTGCGCTCATAGGCATCCGAGATGTAGTCCTCAAGCTTGGAAGCCTCGACTCTCCACTGACCCCGGCCCCCCACTTGGATCGCCGGTAATTCACCAGAGCGAACGATCGCATAAGTCTGGGAAGAAGAGATGTTCAAAACCTCTCCAACATCAGCCAGAGTCAGGAAGCGCTTCTCGGCCATCGTGTCCCTCCCTGGCCACAAACATGCTCAACACGGCTTATCGAAACCCACGATACTCAAAATCACGGAAAGACGGGCTAGGAACGCTTTCGCAGGTCAAGCACAGAAAGACTCGGCAAACACGACCCGAAACTTAAGATAACCGCGGCCGCCGATCTGGATGGCCGGCAACTCCCCCGAAGCGATGAGAGCCCGGATGGTGCTGTGCTTGGTGTTCAGCTCCTCGGCGACCTGCTGCAGGGTCAGGAACCGCAGCGGCCTGGACTGCCCGTCGCCCTGCGCCTGGTCTGCCATGTACCCAGCATCCCAGCCACCACACACCACGCTGCTGATCGATGCCCTCAATCCACGCCCTCAGTCGACGCGATAAAGGGGTGGAGACGAAAACCGCATGACATGGTTCCGTCGCCGGGTGTCCCTCGTGACAAGGACATCTGTTGGGGCGCAGGAGGGCCTGGGTCGTCTCTCAAACGATCGGCAGCTCCCATATCAATTGATGCCTGCGCGATCTAGCGGTGCTCCCACATCAAGCGGTCGATGATGGGCTTCAGCCTTCTATAGGGCAGCTCGGGGTGCGTGGCAGCCCACGCTTCCAGCGCGTCCGAGTAGTTGCTCAGGGGCCCGCCCGGGTCGGGCACACGTCTGGCTTCGGCCTCCAGTGCTCGCAGTTGAAGATCGACCATGCCCACAGGATGACACGCCGGCACTGACCGGGGCGGCAGATCATCCCTGTCACCCTGCCCTGCCGCCCCTCACTCCCCTACTCGGCCTGCAGCGCAGCTCACGGCATCCCGGCCTGAGGCGCGATGCTAGTGCTCCGGGCGGTAGTAGCGGCCGACGTCGACGATCATCGTCCAATACACCCAGCCCTCGCACAGCGGCCGACCCTCATCAACGAGCCTCGTCGTAGCGCGGCAAAGACAGCATTACCCCAAGGTCGGAGTCATCATCCTGGCACCCCGTGCTGGCGGTTCCAGACAGTATCTGGCCGGTCACCGGGTCACCTTCTCCCGGTCAGGTTCAGGCTGCCGGGTTTATGTCGCACGAAACCGAACCGCTCATAAACCACCGCGATTTTCTCCGACGCCGCGGTGGCAACGACCGGGGCCCCGACGGGAACGAAGGCCTCGACAGCGGCCTGCGCGAAGTCCAGGCCCCGCCACTGCGCACCGGGTGCGGACGCGAGGGCTTGCGCCACCCAATAAGGCCCTCTCGGACGCGTCGTCAGCGCCTCGATCATGGAAGAGAAACTCCCTCCGGTCGACGGCGCCAGGCACAAGAGTCCAGCCACACACCAGAGCGGCCACAACACAGCAACCCACGGTTGCACCGCATCACCCACACCCGTCAGAGCGACCAGCCAGAGAACAAACGCAACCAAGGAAATCAGGCACACCAGGATCATGGAACCGGCACGCTGCAGGGCCTTCCTCGTGTTCCTCGCCTCCGTCAGGAAGAGCACCGCATCACGGGACGGGGTGGTAATCACATCCCCTGCCGGGATGTACATGAGGAAGAGCAGAACGAGAATCGGCAGCATCAGCACAGCCCGGCACCACTGCCACCAGCGAACCCGAGCCCCTTTCCCCCGGCTCAGGGCCAACGACGTGTTCCAACTCAAGGCAAACAGATCACCAAGACGCGCACGCCTCACTCTCGGCTGACCGCCGGCACCCAGGTCCATACAGCCTGATCCTACGAAACACTTCGCCCAGGATGATCACATCGGCCGGTGCTCCGAAAAACCCATCCCCTTTGACGTGACCCGCAGCACAAAAACTGGCCATGAATACCTACACGAACGCTGATCGGAACACTGAGAGAAGTACTGAAGTGCGCCCGCCGATTCATGCGGTGGTACGCCCATGAACCGACTCGGCCGCCGGACGAGTAATGCCCCGGTGTTTTCGAGTAATACGTCGATGTGCAGAACATATTCGTTCGCGATAAGCTAAACGAATGGGGCCCAGTAATTCAGATCCACAATCTTAGGAGTACCCGATAATGGCACAGCGCGTACAGGTCGAACTCGTCGATGACCTCACCGGTGAAGTAGCTCAGGAAACCGTCCGTTTCGGCCTCGACGGCACCGAGTACGAGATCGACCTCACCACCGAGAACGCCCAGAAACTCCGTGCCACGCTCACCGAATACGCGGACAAGGCCCGCAAGGCGAGCACCCGGCGCGGCCAGGGCAAGTCCCCCGCCACCACAGGGTCAGCCTCGGGCAAGGCCAAGCGTGAGGAAACGCAGCGGATCCGCCAATGGGCGCAGGAGAACGGGCACTCCACCAGCGCCCGCGGCCGGATCTCCCAGTCCATCGTCGACGCCTACAACGAAGCCCACTAACCCCCACTCCCCCACCCCCGGCCCACACCGGTAAGCACCGGTGCGGGCCGGCCAACAACCCACGCCTGCAGGTGGGCTGCGACGCCGAACGCGCATGAGTGGTCTCGAGCCACACTTCCGGAAATCGGACCAGTCCCGGCTGCGGCCCTCGGGCGCCTGGCCGAAACGCGCACGCACCTCGGCCAACGGCAGATCGAGTATCCGGGCGACATCATTCCTGGATCCGCCCTCGTGACGGGCGAGCCACACGGCTGCGCCCATCTCCCGCTCCGAGCGCTGCAACTGCTTCTGCAGGCCTTGCACTAGGTCCCGCCATCCCTCGATGGGCCACATCATTGTGGCGGACTGGGAGCGACCCCGCGAGGTGCACAGAATCTCATACGACAGGTTCTGATTGCTTACATGCATGTAAGCAATGAAACTGGCCGATCTCCTCACTCCGCTGCACCCCTCCCCCAGCCGTGTACAGGCGGAACAACGAACTGCACACACTTCACTCGAAAAGCTGACACGTGGCCGACCCGGAAATGCCACAAAATGCGACTGATACAACGGCGAAGAAGACATAGTCCTGACGCCGTCGGCGATGAGTGTCTCTAACCCTTGGATCCCCAGCGACTACGTATTGCCTGCTCAACAGCTTCACGGACCGTGATGCCCTCAGACTCCACAGCCTGGTCAAGGGCCTCTTGCACGTCTTGAGACAGCCGCGTGCTGAAGGGGAAGGTAAGTTCGCGCTTTCGCTTCGCAGCTTTGGTTGGTGCCTGCTGCTGAGACTCAGCAGGAGGCGCGGAAGCTTGGCCCTGCGGGGAGTTCGGCACGAAGTGCACGGGATCTACAGTTTCATCAGGCGCGGGCCTAGGGCCCCGACGGGTGAGTGCAGGCGGGCGATCTGGCAGGTTGTCGGTCACTGAATTACCTTCTTTGCAATCTCGGTGTACGCATCCACAACAGGCGTCCCTTTGCGATACTGGCCGTACCATTCCTGCGTAAGGCGCATTTCTTGAACGATTGTTCGGTGAGGAACCAAGGGTGTGAGCAACATGCCTGTATCTCTTAGCTCATCAATACTGCTGCCCGCGATCCGGCTCATCACCGTGGACTGGACTGCCCCTACAACGATGCCGGCTTCAACAAGGTTGTCCGGCGCCCCAAGTCGGCGACGTGAAAGCCGGAACTGATCAACGCTGCGCCGGGCTCCATCGACGCCATCGACGCCATCGACCGTGGGGGTTGCCGCGTAGACGATCGTGTCTGCTGCGTTCAAGGCTGACAGCGTCAGGGGGCCGCCTTGACGGTTTGGGCAGTCAATGATGACCAAGTCTGCCTGGATGGAATCAAGGGATGTCTTCAGCCTCAGCTCTGCGTGATCTGCTCGATCAGCTTCGCGGTTAGATACGTTTCGAGCGGAAGGAATGGCTCGGAGGGTCGAGAACCAGCGAGTCTGTACCGCAAGGTCCTCGGCCCAACCAACTGGGTCCGCGTCACCCAGGATGGCACCAACGTGTAGGCCCGCCTCTTTGGGTTCTATCCCGAGCCACTTTGTAGAAGCTGCCCGAGGGTCGAGATCTATCAGAACGACTCGGCGTCCTTGGCTGGCAGCGACCGCAGCGAGTGAGACTGCTGTGGTCGTCTTCGTTGCCCCACCTGACTCGCTGTAAACCATGAGTGTTTGCATGCATGCAAGCTTACCCTCTTGCAGGAATGCATGCATGTTTTCATGCATACATGTTTAGATTGCCAAGGATCTCGAGCCTGTTTGACGAGGCCCTTCCCAAGATACAGATGCGCTCCACCCTGTTTTTATGCCTCACAATGGCCTCATTCTCGCTGTTGCTCATGCATACATGCTTACTTTCATACATGCATGAGTGTATGCTGGTACGCATGCATACAAGCCTGCTTACATGCATGTAAGCAGGCTGCGGTTGTGGCTACTCCGTTATCTGCATGGATACGAAGTCCTGCTGTCGTATCCGTTTCCCGTCGGAGTGACCTGGCCTTGCAGGCGACTGCATGTGGCCCTATGGCCGACTGCAGGGGAATCGGGCTCTGCGGCCCGACACCGCGATGCTGTTCTCGGTCGTCTCGATGACGTCAGCCTCGGGTGGGGGAGTGGGTTCGGTGTCTGGAGGCGGGTGGGTTGTGCCGGTGGCGTTGATTGCTCGTCCTGCGGCATGGGTGCCGTTTGGGCTGGCCTTGTGGGTGGTGGAGTGACGGGGCGGCGGCCGGCGGACGGTGAGGGTGACGCGTTGGCCTGGACCACGGTCCTGGTGTTCTCGCGGGCCCGGAGGCCTGAGTACGTCCGGTTTAGTGCCGGCGGGACCAGATCCCGGTGAGGACTGGCCCAGAACTTGGTGCTGGTTGTGCTGTAGGCGTTGCTCAGGAGGCTGTACATGCCCGCCGCTGGCTCGAGGTGACCTCGCCCTGTGTCGGTGACGCGGGCGGGGGTGTGCAGGCGGTCGGGGTGGTTCCTGCTGTGCACGTGTGTGTGGGACAAGCAGCGAAGCGTGGGGGAGCTTGTGCCGTGCAGCAGGTGTGCAGGAGGCGCACCCCAGAACCAGTGCCCCTGAACCACCATCCTCAGTGCGAGAACCCGGGACCCTTGTTGGGTTGCCGGCCTGCGAGCCTGCCCGCCCGACAAGGCCTGTCGGCAGGTCAGCGGATTGGCCCGTGGTGGTGGGGGAGTGGGCGGCGTTGTGGCCGATGGCCTCGTGGTCGTGGGTGTCAGTGACCGGGTTGCCGGTGGTGTTAGGCGGCGTGCCAGAGGGAGTGTTGATGCTCGTCGTCGTCTTCGTGGGGTGGTAGCCAGTAGTCGTCGCGTTCCGGGTCGTGGAGTTCGTGTTCTTCGAGGTGGGGGAGTAGGTGCCGGTCGAGCCAGGCGTGCCAGGCGGCGCGTTCCTTGCGGT
>NZ_JBTNDI010000027.1:0-7153 GCF_054511075.1 Arthrobacter sp. TMS2-4 | reverse complement strand
GGGGTGGTAGCCAGTAGTCGTCGCGTTCCGGGTCGTGGAGTTCGTGTTCTTCGAGGTGGGGGAGTAGGTGCCGGTCGAGCCAGGCGTGCCAGGCGGCGCGTTCCTTGCGGTAGCGGGTGATCTGGGCTTGGCGGTCCTCGGTGGCGCCGAGCCGGTCGGCGAGCTGGTGGAGATTGGTGGTGGTGATGATCTCCCAGCGGCCGTGGTGCCGGCGGATCATGCCCAGGGCCTCCATGCGGGCGAGGTGGTCGGTGAGGGCGCGGCGGCTGATGCCGGTGCTGCGGGTGAGGTCCGCGGTGGTGGGGGAGCGGCGGCCACGTTCTATGCCCTCGTAGGCCAGGGCCGCCACGTCCCCCAGAACCCGGAAGACAGGCCGGATGGCGTGGATCTTGCCTTTGCGCCAGGTCAGGTCGCGGGCAAGCTGCGCGAATTCGGTCGGTAGCTGCACGGCGTAGGTGTCGGCGTTCCGGCCCCGGCCGCGGTCGATGCGGGTGAGGATGCCTGCTGATGCGGTCTCGAGCAGGGGCAGGAGGCGGGCGATGGTGACGTGGTCCTTGCCCAGTGCGACGGCGAAGGTACGGCACCCGACATCAAGGAGGTTCGTCTGGTTGGTCCTCATGTACGCCAGCACAGCCCGGAGGAGGAACCTCAAGCTGATCCCGGCACGCCCCTGATCCTTGAGCCTGTGATCGAGGACCGCGTAGAGGACATTCTCAAGATCATTCACGAGCTCATGGATCGAGGTCGAACTGGGCGCCGGCAGGTTTGGTTGAGCTGGTTGTGGGCTGCCCCCCGTGAGTGAAGTAGGGCTTGTGGTGAAGTTATGCGCAGTCTTCTTCCCGGTCCGCTGGGCGGGGTTCTTCAGGCGGGCTCCGGGCGTGGTTCGGGCCATGGCGCCGGCCGTGGTGTGGGTGGCGGTGAAGGCCTGGGCTTTGGCCCACTCGACGGGCAGGAGCCGCTCGGTCTTGGTCCCGTAGAGGGCGGTGAGGCCGGCGTACTGCCCGTCCATGCCGGCGCGGACCTGATCCAAGCTCCAGCGGCAGGCGGCGAAGTGGTTCAGGACCGCCATGCGGGCCTCGGAGTCGCTGGCATACCGGCTGGTCTCGTACAACCCGGTACGGGCCACCACCCGCAACGGCGAATCATGACCCGCCGCCCTCGCGCTATCCCGTGGTGCGGCATGCAGGGCGGCGGTCGCGGCAGCGGCGCGTACTTGGGTGCGGCGCCGGGCCTGCTCGAGGCGGTACAACTCCGGTGCCAGGGCCTTACCTAGCGCGGCCAGCGCAGTGGCGGGGTTGCGGCGGGTGAGGACCCCGTAAGCCTGTGCCAGCGGCGTGATCAGCGTTTGGTGGCCACCGGACTTGTGCGCGGATCCCGGGACACGGATGCACCCATCGGTGGGGTTCTGGTGCGGGCTCGGATCCAGGCTCGGGGCGCGTACCCCGAGGGCTTCCACCACTTGGCGTGCCTCGGCCGCGGTGATGGGTTCCTGCAGCGGCACGTACAGGTGGCGGCCACCGCTGGGGGACCGGTCCTCCACAAACGACAGGCCGGCGGCCCCAAGGATGTCTGCCAGGCGCGCAGCGTCGTCGTCCACGACAGTCTTGCGGGCCTTGGAGGTGTCCAAATCCAGGCACAGGGTCCGCACCGACCCGTCGGCCCCATGGATCAACACGGCCGCCGGTGCGGAGGGCAGGGTGCTGGTGATGCGCAGCGGTGTGCGTGGGCGCGGGTACTGGAAACGGTCCCCGATCCAACGCCCGGCACGATAGATGGGCTGACCCGCGATCAGGGGTGCGAGAACCCACGCGGCGCTGGCGGGCGAAGCGGCCCGGCGTGGCGCGGCATGAACCACTGGAGGTGCATGGAGCACTCGGTGTACACTTTCACCTAAGGGCACGACCTGAAATGGACGTACTCGGTTGAGCTCCCCACCGGTGATCTTGCCGGAACGACGGTGTGGAGCTTGGAAACTTGAATATGAGAAGGCCCGCTACGGCGGGCCTTTTCTATTTAGGAGGCCCTACTGAACTGCAACTCCTCCTGGCTTGTAAGTTCATCGAGGTCAATGGTTTCGAGATAGCTGTGAACAAGTCGGGCGACGAGGTCGCTCCGATTTTCGTCAGTAGCTGCAACGACGGCAGCAAGCTTTTTAGCGTCGCTCATCGGCAGTCGAGCCGTGATGACGTGGCGTTCACCTTTGCTGCGCTGTGCCATGATCCCTCTTCCAGTTGAACCTGTCACACAGACTAACCTGAATCTGATTTCGTTAAGTGGGGTGGCTTCGGCGTGTCGCGCCAAATTTCCGTGCCCCATCAGCCCATGTCCTGGATCTGGTGGCCGACGACGTCCCAGCGGCCGTCATGCTTCTCGAGGTAGATGGTCACGATTTGCCGCCCAGTGGTGGGGAGTTCGGTTTCGTCGCGGCTGATCCACCGCCAGGTGACGTCGTAGGCGCGGATGGCCTTGTCCTCAGCGACGTCTTCGGAGACGTCGCCGGGTGCCGGGACGATGGATGGCGCGCTGTAAGCCTCGTGTTCGGCGGGTTCGAGCCATTCACCTTGTGCGCCGTTGCGCTCGGGTTCGACTTGGTTGGTCGCCCATTCGTTGCTCATCAGGGGGATGGCTCGGATAGCTGCTGCGGTCTGGGTGGTGTCGGTCGTGGTGTCCCACGAGTGCAGCATGAGGGCGGCGACCTCGGCGGTGGACTCGACGTCGGTTCGGTCTGCGCCGTCCGGCGTGGTGAAGGTGCCGTTACCGACTATGTCCGTGGCTGCAGGGCTCGTGTTGGAGCCCTCGTCCAGCGTCGTGGGCTGCGACTCGGGCATGGACCCGGCTTGACCGTCGCCGTCACCGCAGGCGGCCAGGGAGAGCGTGAGGGGAAGGGCGAGGCATAGCGCGGCCGCGATCCTGTAGCGCTGGTGCGTGGGTCGGTGGTGCGTGGGGGTGGGTGTCATGATGATGCCACGCGCCTTTCTATTTGAGGATCGGTTCGGGGTCGATGTTGAAGCCTTCATATGGGTAGGTGACGTCCGGGGCTTCCGGTGTATAAATCTCGAAATGTAGATGTGTAGGAACGCTGCCGAGGCTGGCCCGGTTGCCTTCGGTGCCGATGGTGTCGCCGCGCTTGAGTGTGTCGCCTTCGTTCACGGCGTAGGCGCCCAGGTGGCAGAACGCGAACCCGAAGTCGGGGTCGTCGCCGTCTTCCTTGGCGATGACGCACCCGTCTTTGTCGTTGAAACCGGTGATGCGCAGGTCGGTGGGTGCGACGACGGGTCCGCCGCTGCTGAACCCGGCCCCGGGGCTTGAGATGTCCACTCCGACGTGGTCCTGTGCCCATGCTGGCAGGCCTGGCACGTTGCGTTTTCCGTAGCCGGAGGTGAACACGCCACCGGGTAGGGGAGTGGTCCATTCGCCGTCTCCGAGGTCGCCGTCCCACGATTTGCCCCCGGTGGGCGCCTTGCAATCCATCGAGAACCCGCTCTGCGCGGAATCGAGGATGGCGCTGACGTACTTCTGCGTCTCCTGATACGGCGGTATGCCCTTGTGTTGCTGAACGGCTCCCGGGCCGGCGTTGTACGCGGCGAGGGTGAGCTGTACGAGCAGGTCAGGGTCGTCGCCGGCGATCGGCTGCACCTGCTGCTTCAGTGCGGCCATGTATCGGCCGTAGGCGGGGATGGCGTCCTGTGCGGAGAACGGGTCCCCTCCGTTGCCGTAGCTCGCCCACGTCGCGGGCATGAACTGGGCGACGCCCTGGGCGCCGACCGGGCTGGTGGCGTTCTCGTTCCACCCTGATTCCTGGTTCAGCTGCGCGGCGACGACGCTCTGGGGCAGGCCGGCTTCCGTGGCTGCTGCCTCGACCAGTGGGCCCCAACTGTTGGGGACGGGCTGCAGGGTGCCAGGCTTCGCGCCGGTGTCTTCGGAGACGGTGCAGGAGGCGCGCTCGAGCGTGTTGGCTTCCTCGTCTTCGGCAATGCCGGCGACGACCATCGTCATGGCCACGACTGCGCCCAGTGGTACGACGGTGAGGGCGGCCATGCCGCACCCGATGGCTTTACCCCCTGCCATGCCTGCCTAACCGGTACCTAGAGACCAAGAGTGAAATCGACGAAGGACACCGGTGAAGAGACCGGCTGGGACCAGACCTGAGACAGCGCGATTGCGTGGTTAGAGCTGGTCGGTGAGGGCCGCGGTGGCTTCCTCGTAGGCCCGCCGGGTGGCAGGGTTCAGGGCGTCGTAGTCGAAGTCCTGGCCTTCCTGCAGGGACCTGTCGAACGGGACGACGATGACGGCGGCGAGGCCGATGCTGTCCCCGTACTCCGTGAGCTGGGCGAGGCGCTCGGTATTGGGCTGGGCGGTGTTGGTGATGACCAGGATGGAGCGGGCGAACTTGTCCGCGTGGCCTTGAGCTTTGACGCCTTCGATGGTGGCTTCGAGGAGCCGGAAGTCGTCGGCCTTGTTCTGGTCGACGAAGACGAGCGCGTCAGCGACGTCGACGGCGGCCTGCCAGGTCGATGCCTAGGCGGAGTTGCCGGTGTCGAGAAGGATCAGGTTGTAGAGCGAGGCCAGCACGTCGTGGGCGGCTTTCACGCTGGTGCCGTCGACGCGGCGGCGGTCGGCGCCTTCGGGCGGGGATGCCAGGACGTGGATCCTGTCGTCTCCTTGCGGCCGGATGTAGCGGACAAGGTCGCTGGTGCGCCGGGTGACGGTGCCGAGGTTCCGGATCAAATCCAGGGTGGTGCGGTCGTGGGAACCGGCGAGAGCCCGCTCACCGAGGGTGCCCTGGTTCTCGTTGAACTCACCGGCGAGGATGTTCCCTCCGCGGATCCGCCCGTAGGTCGCGGCCAGGTGGTAGGCGACGGTGGTCTTCGTCGCCCCGCCTTTGAGCTGCACGACAGCCATAGTGCAGTGGGTTTCCAGGGGCCGCTGGATCCGTGCCCGGCGCTCACGGCCTGCCCGCTCTGCCGGTGTCGCGGCGAGGCTCGCCTTGAACGTGACGTTCAGCCAGCCCCGGAACCCCTCCCGCGCCGGCGCCGCAGTCTTCTCGACAGCGACCTTCCCGGCGATGGCTTTCTCAGTGATGGCCTCGGGGCGCAGGCTGATCCGCTCATCTCCTGGCTCCACCTGGGCAGCGGCCCGTACCGGCTGTCGCGATGCCCCTACGACGCGGGGCGCTTCGGGGGAAGAAGCCAGCGGAACGTCAGGAGCCTTCTCGACGGAGGACCGGGGGAGAGGAAAGCTCGTTACCTGTGCCTGCGGTGCTTCACCCGCGGTTTCCTCAGAGGCACGAGCACTGGCCGTAGGAGTACCGGTTGCAGGAGTGCTGGGGGCGGGAGTGCTGGGGGCGGGAGTGCTGGGGGCGGGAGTGGAGTCCGCGTCTGCTGTGGCGGGACGCTCGCTCGGGCGTTCGGGCTGGTCGGCGGCTGTACTCCTGGGCGGCGTCCCGTGCCACCACCGCTGGCCCTCCCGCTCCGACGCCGATCCATCGACCCCTGCGGCTCATGTCTTCCTGGTCGCCCGGCAGAATCACCGGGGCCTGAAAGCCGCGCAGCTCGCCGCCCGCGACTGGGCCGCAGGCTCACACCCGACCATCACACTGCGCGGCCTGGTCGTGATCGCGGACGCACCCGGCAAGCTGCCGAAGGCCCTGCACAACCTGACCCGCATCACCGCCGGCGGTGTCCCACAGACGTGGGTCCTGCCGTGGATAGAAGAGCTTCGGCTCCAAGGCACAGTCGACCCTGAGTCACTGGCCCGCGAGCTAAGGAAAGTCCTCACCAGTCTCAGTGAGGTCATCGATCGCCTTAATTCTGGAAGGAATTAGACCCATGCAAATGCTCCTCCTCGCGCAAGACGTCCTGATCAACGCCGGCACCCTGCCCGACAGCGCCCCCCTTGCCCCTCCCGGTATTGGGGATGCCTGGAACCGCATGGTCGGCGTCGGCAAGTGGATTGCCCTGGGCATCTGCGTCCTCGGCCTCCTCGTCGTCGGCGGCAAGATGGCCTTCGACGCCCGCTCCGGCGAAACCACCCAGGAAATCTCCGGCATCATCAAGATCGTCCTCGCCGTAGCCCTCATCTCCGGCGGGGCCTCACTGCTGACCTTCATCTCCGGCGGAGCGGCGTAGCCATCCTGCAGAACCAGCCCTACCTACAGGAGTAGTCATGGCCGAAAGCGAAGAAACCGAGAACCTCTGGTGGGCAGCGCCCCGCTTCCTCATATCAGCGGTCGCCGTCCTGCTGCTCATCATCGTCGGCATCATCCTCTTTATCTGGATTGGGGATGATGCCGAATCCGAGGCCGCACCACCAGCCCAGGCCCAGACGGCAGCACCCACCCAGGATGCATCAGCAACGGCGTCGGATGAATCGATGTGCGGGCTCGACGCCACCGGAGGAACCACACTCACGGCCGCACCCAAGGACGTGGAGTGGGAGTTTCTCGGCGGCATCGCAGCGCCCACGTCCACTGAACACGGCCCAGGCGTGGTCGACGAGACGACGGGTGTCCGCTCCTGCTACTCCCACACACCCGAGGGCGCACTACTTTCCCTCTCGAATCTGCTCGCAGCCAGTGGAGACCCTGAACTGCTGCTCAGAACTACTGAAGAAGTAGCGCTCGAGGGTCCGGGCAAAGACATCGACCTACAGCGCTTGCAGCGACGGGTCGCTTCTGGTTCTACAACCACCCCTCCGATCAAGATCGAAGGCTTCCGTCTTCTCTCGTACAGCGAGGACCGAGCAACCGTTGAAGTAGTGGCCTCTGGAGACTCTGGCTCTGAGCTTGTCTACATCACTACATCGACGGTCATGGAGTGGCACAACGGTGATTGGCATGTCCGCTACAACGATGACGGGTCGAGCGGCCCAGTAGAAGGCCAGGTTTCTGACCTTTCTGGATACGTACCTTGGGGTCCACAGATTGGCTAAGGTTCCTCCAAGCGATGAATGCGGCCTCGTTGACATCGGTTGCAAGACGGCAAATGGCATATCTAACGCCATATCTGGTGCGGCAGGTAATGCGATAGAGGCTATTGCTGATTGTCGCGTACCGGGGTTGATGGAGGCTTTCATTCCACGGAAGGATGAGAGTCATGGCAGCACCGAGGAAGTACCCGGAGGAGCTTCGGGAGCGAGCGATCCGTATGGGGGT
>NZ_JBTNDI010000026.1:0-9081 GCF_054511075.1 Arthrobacter sp. TMS2-4 | reverse complement strand
TTCGAGTGGGATGTAGGAGTTTCCTCGAAGGATCACGCGGTGGCCGCGTCCATGTCCATCATTATGACGAACCCGGCAACCGCGCTACACCACTATGCGGGGCACAACTCCCTACTCGGCCTGCTCCGGGTCTTCGTCGGAGTAGCGATACTCGTGGCGAAGCGTCTTGATCTGCTTGATCGCCATGAAGATCAGAAGGGACCCGAAGACAAGAGCTACAACGGCTGCAATAGTCGCTCCTGTGGAGGGCTTCCAAAAGGCAAGAAACACCAACGCGACTGTGAGCCCGCCCAATGCAACGCTCTGCATCGTCCACCAGATCGTGCCGCGGCGCACTGTCGGGTGGGTCCATTTTTCAGTCAAGTCATCTCCAGCTGATCAAAAGGGCCCGCACTGGTCGGTCAACGGCTCTCGAGCCTAGTCGCAAGGGATGCAGTTCCATAAGCCCACCAGCACGGCGAACGATCGTCGATCGGAGAATGCTGGTGCGCAGTAGGACGACGGCAGTTGCTCTACCGAGTCGTCACGCTAAGGACGGCAGCGATTACGAATACTGCGCCAAGTATGGGGAGCACCATCCAAGCTTTTCTCTCCGCGCTCAGCGGTTCCCCCTTCTTTCGCGGGTGTCGTGCTGCCCACAACGAGCTGCCGAGGACGAGCGCAATTCCGCCGAAGAGACAGACGAAGTAGAGGATCGCGTAAGAGGTATCCATAGTTCCGCATCGTACTGGAGCTATCGACTTGTCCTACAGGCCATCGGCTTACGGACTCGGCCTCCCGTCCTCATTAGTACCGCCCTTAGATAGCGGGATTACATGATCCGCTGTCGGGTCCGATGTAGCGCCACGCTGAGCCCGATCTGGACTTTGAGTCGTGTGTCCTAGTGCTTGTTTGTTAGGGGAACCGTGCAGACTGAACCCGTGGCTGAAGGAGCTTTCCTCTCAGTTGAGGGCTAGCTATGGGGAGTGACATGTCCGGGAACCAAAAGACGACCAACAAAAAGCCGCTTGGTCCACCACTGGCTAGCGAGCAGTACTCCGAATTGAACGCGACGTTCTATTCCTCAGCCGGTCCCACCGAATACGTGCGTGCCCGCCAGCAGTCGATCATCTTCACTCTCTCGGACGGCGACGAGGCGGCTGACATCCTTAAGAAGGGTGTGCAGTATGGCGCGTTGCAGGGCGGCGCGTCGGCTCGCATGCCGCAGGAGTCAAGACTTCGCTACGCCTTCCTGGACAGCACTGTGCTGGTGCACCATGCCGGAGAGTCTTTGATGCGCCTCTGGCTGGCCCATATGAACTTCCCGTTGTGTCCGTGGATCAAAGTTGCCAGCGTTACTGAACCAGGGGACTTCAAGAGGCAGGCAGCTAAGTTCGCGGAACCAGACACGAGCCACGTTGATCGAAAGACCGTTGCATCGGTGTTCTTGGGCGGTGAGACAGCCGAAGACGCTGGCGTCGAGATGAATCAGGAGACGTGGGAGGACTCGATTGAGGGGATCATCGAGTTGCTTCGGGTCGTGGCACACCGCCTGACGAATGAGAACGCGCTCTACAACGCCGCCAAGCACGGCCTTGTTGGGATACCTGGCGACCAAGGTGAGATCCAGTGGGACGATCACCGGATGGCTGGCGGCCCGGGAATTACGTATCTCGAAAGCAGGCGTGACGGCAAGTCCAACCCGCGGCAGTTCAGCATGTGGGTGACCTCCACATTCACAAGTCTTGAAGGAAACCTGCTGCTGATCGAGCTAATCATCCGAGCGACTCACTCGCTGTGGAGCGTGGCGCGAAGGAAGTACATAGGGCTTCCGGGTGATCTTGTCTTAATCAGTCGCGACGAGGTTTATGCCACTGTGGCAATAGGGCCGATAAAGGACGAACGCCATCTAGTGGATTGGTCACAGAAGCTACCGACCTATACATACGAAACCGGGCAGCGGAAGATCGCGAACGCAGAATTTCATACGAACGCAATCGGACTAGGTGACGACGTGCTCGAGGCAAGCGATCGACTAAACGGCCGGCCCGCTGAACCAACCTTCGTTGATCTGCCCCTTCGCGCGGAGGATGAGCGAACCCCGTCTAAGTCCACTCGCTCCCTCTTCAGTTTCTCGCCAGCCGGCAGTTCAAGCGTCTGACACGAAAAGGGTATTGTGCTCTTGCGTTACGCTGGCCGCCCTAACCTCGAAACACAACAGCAAGACTTAGGAGCACCCATCGCGCCGTCCCTCAAGACTGAACCCTTCGGGCGCTTCGCGGCTTCTACCGACGTCACTCATGGGCTCTAGTCGCGCCCATACCGGCACTGGCCCCGCTCACCACTCCCATCACAGGCGACTTGCCCCCGCCCGTAACGGGATCCCCTACCGCGAACTGGCATCGGTGTTCTTTACACCGTGTTCAGACGGACTGTTGAGGAGCGCGCATCCCCTCCGCACTCCTCCGAACCGCTAATCCGCGTCCACTCCACCGCGGCTTCAGTTCTCACAAGAACCTCGCCAAAAGAATCGAGCGCCTGGACTGTGACCTCAGCCGGTTGAACCATGTCCGTTTCAATCTCCCAACTCTCCTCGCTGATCCGCGAGGCCCTGAAGGAAGAAAAGAGTGAGACTGGCTCTGGCTGGTGAGTTGCGGGCGTTCCCAAGGAAACCGGGGGCTTCGGCGGCTGTTGTTCCACCGGCTCCTGTGGTGGCTGAACGGGTACACCCGAGGAACAACCGTCGTCGTCTGAGCAGATTTGCACTGCAGCAACAGCGCCGGCTCGAGACCCAGTTACCTCGATGGGTATCACTGTTGAGTGGCCTATCGCTGGGCATGCTGTAGGGACCACCTGCGTGGAACAGCCGATGACAGCGGTGAGTAGAACCAATGCGCCCAGTACCGCACCGAAGTTCCGCATATTGCCATCATCCCAGAGGCCTCTCTGAAAACACCGGGCCGCACGAGAAGGGATCCCCTTGAGGGCGGCCGCTAGTTTTTTCCGGCAGTATGCTCGCCACTGGTTGGTGGTTTGTTGGGTGGGCTGCAAACGGTCTTCATCAGAGTCCTTCGGACGGACGTGATGGTAAGTCGGGTTTCGTCGTTCTGTGGGCTGGTCATCGTGTGCATGAGGGTCAGGAAGCGTTCGCAGGCTTCCCATCCTGCACGCCGCGCTCTGAGGGTTGATGCATCCTCTGTATCTTTGCCCGCGCGCCGCATTTCGGCGACATACTGGTCAACGAAGTAGTTGATAAGGTCCTGAGTCATTGGTGCGTAATCCGGTCCTCCGTGGATGGTCCCGCCAATGTAGGCGAGGTCCTGAGCCACATCACCGAATTCAGCCCATTCCCAATCGATGAGGCTCATGTCGTCTCCATCGATCACGACGTTCCCCACGATCAGGTCACCATGGATCAGGCTGAAGCGGCGGGCTACCCCGCCTTTGTCCTCGCATCGGCGTACAAACGCCTGTACAACTGGCACTAAGGAGGCGATGTCGGGGTTCTTGAACAGCGTGGGGTGCGACTCCTTCCACCACTGCAGGCCGGCTTCAAGGTGACCTGAGAGACTGACTTGATCGTGTTCGGGT
Organism: Arthrobacter sp. TMS2-4; assembly: GCF_054511075.1. Lineage (NCBI taxonomy): Bacteria > Bacillati > Actinomycetota > Actinomycetes > Micrococcales > Micrococcaceae > Arthrobacter > Arthrobacter sp. TMS2-4. The sequence continues at coordinate 5,511 of NZ_JBTNDI010000026.1, read as the reverse complement.
GCGTGGACCGGGCCTGCCATGGCTTCCTCGACCGTGTGCAACCGGGCCAGGGTCTTCGCTAAGCGAGCGAAATCGGAGGCTTCCCACTGAGCTGCGTCTTTGATCTGGCCGGGCACGAAAGTGGTCAGCACGTATCGGTGGCCTAAAGGGTTGTCGGCGGAGTCATCGAACGCGATGCCACGGGTGCCGACACCGGTGGGTACCCTTGCCAAGGCGGCGAACTCGTCTTCCATCGGTCGCGGCGCTTCCTTCGCGCTTCGATGCGGGACTCGAAGCACGAAAGCATTACTGTCCGTGACGATCTGCCAGGCTGTATTTGTTGCACCGCGTCCAAGGAACCGAACCTCCAGCGGACCTCCCGGCTCATAACCGGGAACGGATACAGATCCGCGTGTCAGGGCCTTCCTAAGCCTCGCTGTACGCGAAGCGAGCCCTTGATCGGGCAATTCCCCCACCAGCACCTCAGCATTTGAACACATAGATACCAATCCTCACACTGGAGACACGCTCTCGCACGAGGCAGCACGGATAACAACTCCAGCCGATCGGTTGAGATGGTCCCTAAATTGCCCGCCGATCCCCACAGAAAAATCAGTTCAATAGCTGAGTGGACGGGAGAAGCGGCCCCGCGTGCCCTGCGACCAGCAGCCAAACACCCTCCTCTTCCGTCCACACCTGCGTCATCGGCATCCGGTACAAGTTGCGCCCCGCGGCCGTCGTGACGTCATCTCTCACGATGCAGGTGAGGACCGCGGTGGAGCCGCACATCGTGATCTTCGGGTCTTCGAGCATCTGACCGTGCCAGGTGTTCTGTCCGTCTATGTTGGACTGAAGGTAGGTCTCGCGATCGAACTGGTCGCCCTTGTGGGAGGTCCAGGAGAACTGCGGGTGCAGGAGCTCGCGCAACAGGGCACTGTCGTGCCGGCTCAAGGCGTCCGCCCGCTTTCTCGCGGCTTCCAGTATTTCTTCGGTGCGCATCACTCGAGTGTGTCAGTCGTTATCCCGGCTTCATGGGTGACGCACGGACAGTGATTCCTGCAACCACCTCAAGGAACGCTTCAGGATCGGCCTACGGACAGTGGGGCGGACGGCGCTGCTCCTGTCGCATGACTGGTCCCAGGAAGCGCTCGGACGCGATCCACCCGAGAGTAGGAACATTGACGCTATTGGGTAGACATGCCGTTCATATACACCGCTTTAGCCTCGTAATTGATTTCTGGATCGTTGGCTGTCACAGTGAAGGAATCCTGTTCTGGCGACAGCGGGCCTGAGAACACGATGGCGCTTGCGCCATCACCGAGCTCACAGACCGCTTCCTCGCCGCCCTCCAGACCGAGAGTGCCGGTGGTAAGGCATTTGATGTCGACGCGAACGTGAGTAGCGTCATCGGGCGGAGCCCCGAGTTCGATGGTCTGTGTGCCGGTGTACGTACCTGAAACCGGGTCCGCGACTGCTGTGGCCACACCACCTGTGGAACTGGGCAGTGGCTGGTTGTCAGCTTCCGGCTCGTCCGCTGCAGTGCACCCCGTAAGTAGGAGCACTGTGAGCAGAGCCGCAGTTGCTGTGATCGCGGAACGTCGTGGCGTCATTTGCGTAATTTAGCAGGAACGCCCGTGAGTGCATTCGGTATCGATGGTCAAATGTGGAAACGATGCGGAAGCGTTGCCTTCACAAGCAGAGATCATCATGCGTGAACCCACGCATAGCTGCCAGAGGCCGTAGAGGAATTCTCTGTCGTACTGAACAAAGCGGCTCATCCGATTCGAGGGTGTAGTGCTGGTTTGAATCCGCCCGATTCGAGCAGTGAGCGGGCGATGTAGTTGGTGAGGTTCCGAAAGCCCAACGCGGAGCCGCGGAGGTGTTCGAGGCGGCCGTTGATGGCCTCGGTTGGTCCGTTACTGGTGCCGGGGCGGTCGAAGAACGCGAGCACGTCAGCGGCGCGTTGTTTCAGGGTCCGACCCAACCTGCGGAGCTCGTTCAGAGCGGCGGGAACACCGGCCTGAACGGCGTCGATCACGGCTCGCATCATCTCTTTTCCTTTCTGTTTGTTCGGTTCGCGGTACGCGGCGACGACCCGCTGATAGATGCCCCACGTCGCTTCGACCTGGACGTGGTCTTCGGACGCGAAGACGGCATCCAGGCGCGCGCCCTGCTTGTCAGTGAGCAGGTCAGCACCGGTATGGAGCGTCCGCCTTGCCCGGTAGAGCGGGTCACCGGCCCTGCCCCGGTGGCCGAGGGTCGCTTGCTGAACACGTTGCCGGCACCGGTCCAGCGCGTCTCCGGCAAGCCGGACCACGTGGAAGGGGTCCATGACAGGTACCGCGTCCGGGAGCTCCTCGGAGGTAGCGGTCTTGAACCCGGTGAAACCGTCCATCGCGACGACCTCGATGCGCTCCCGCCACGCCTGCGGCCGACCTTGGAGCCAGTCCTTGAACACCTGCTTCGAGCGGCCCTCGACCATGTCCAGCAGCCGTGCCGGGCCCGTCTTGTCACGGATCGGAGTCAGATCGATGATCACGGTGACGTACTTGTCGCCTTTGCGGGTATGCCGCCACACGTGCTCATCAACGCCGATTGCGGTGACGCTGTCGAACCGGTGAGGGTCATCGACGAGTCGGCGCTTGCCCTCTCCGAGGACGGCGTCGTTGGCGGTGTCCCACGCGACTCCAAGTCCCTCGGCGACCCGCGCCATAGTCAGGTGCTGGACCACAATTCCTTCGAGCGCCCACCGCAGCGCGCGACGCGAGAGCTTAGCTCGCGGGTCGGCGGCCCTCGTCGTGTCCTGACGCCACACGTGTCCGCAGCCACCGCACCGGTAGCGGCGGATCGTGACCAGCAGTGTCGTCGGTCGCCACCCCAACGGCTCATGCGCCAACCGGCGTATCACCGTGTCTCGGGGCACCCCTTCACCCCCGCACCGGCGGCACCACCGATCCGGTTCCACAACACGACACGCCAACACAGCCCGGTCAGGCTCGAGTCTCTGCCCGGTAACGACAAGCCCGAGCTCATCAATACGGCAGAACGTGGTCAGGTCAGGGCAAGCAAAGGTAACGTCAGACACGTCGAGGTCTTTCAGATGGGCAGCGTGAGAACTCCCATCATCGGAAGGCCTCGACCTCTACCCCGCCATCAACGCGCCAACCCCACCCACACTTTCAAATCGGATGAGCCCCTTAAGGGTCGAGGTTCCGTTACCGCGCAAGGGCTAGAGCAATTCGTGATTTACCCGCTCAGCTCCTAGATGGATCCCAACCCATCCCGCAACGACAGAGCCCGCCCGCACCCTGGAAACCAGGATGAGGACGGGCCAGGCCGCGATAACAGGGCAGCCTTTAGGCGTCGTTCCTTGTGGATACTTCTCGTCGCTTTTCCTGCGTGAACTTCAGCAAGGTCAGCGATATGAAAGAGACGACAGCCAGGGCTGCTGAAACGGTGAATAGCTTTATCGGCCAAGTAGGCCCATTGTCGTCAAGACTTGAGACATTCCAGCCGAATGCCAACCCCAACGCCACATAGACCACCACAGCTACCGTAATGAGGGTGCTGGCAATGAATATCAGATAGAGGAGGCGTGCGATGATTCGTCCAATCTAATTCACGGGTTGCACTGGTAAGCGATGGACGCGGACCAATTCACCAACGGCCGCCAGGACTCCATGTTGTAGGTGTCCGGCTCGAAGATATTCCACCCGATGTGGCAGTAGAACTGTTCGACGATTGTATCCGTCATCCGCCAAGCGTTGGCGCCCATTTTCGTGCGGAGTTCATCGCGGTGGGCCCAGAACTGGAAGGGCTCATCGTTGCTTCGGCCCCACTGAGTGGGCACGACGTTCACCGCGTACCTCACACGGTCGGAGCCCCACCCGAGCCGAGATATGAGGTCGTTTCCGAGCCACGGATCGGCGACGACGGGATACGTGATGCCTTCAGCTACTCGGTGTTCGACGACTTGCGTGACTGTCGTTCCGTCGATCCTGTAGGTTGTCGGCACCGTGGCACCGTTCGAGTCCTTCGTTCAGGGTGCGGCGAAGCCCCCTAGGTAGGATCCGTCTGCGGCGAAGAACGCAGCGCCACCGTCTTTCTGGAGGGTGATCGATGCGCCTTCGGGGAGGTCGACGGGGTAGGCGAATTCCTCGGGGGCGTTGGGGCTCTCGATGGTGGTGGTGATCTGGACGCTGCCGTCGTCCTTCACGACTGGGGTTGTCCACGTCGAGTTGTTGTTGTCGAAGGTGAGGTGTCCGTCTTGATCGACGACACCTTGGTCAGCGGTGGCGGCGAACGGGAGGCCCAGATCGATGGTGCTTACTTCCGACGATATTGACACCCCATCGGTTGGGTCTGTTGAAATCTCAGCGAATTTCTTGTCGAGCAACAGCTTGTGGCTTTCGCCGGGGCCCAATGTGAGTTGAGCGAACTCTGCTGCCCCTGACAGGACCTCGGGAGCGAGTTCTGATAGCGGGGCGATAGTGGTGGCCTCGTCGGAGGCAGTCTCCGGAGGCGCGGTAAGGGTGAGTGTCGCAATCGAGGCAAGCGCGATCGCAATGGCTTTCTTATTCATGTTTCCCCCATGAAATAGCCCGGCATCCCCCATGGATAAACCGGATTGGTCGTCCTATAGAAGCATTAAAACTTTATCGCAAGATCACGAACAAGTAACGGTTGTGGACCGCACTCAGAAGCGGCACCTCCTACTCGGCTGCCCCTTGACGCGTAACTAGAACCTGTGTGGTGTTATACGAAGAAGCGAAGGGGGATCCGAGACCCCACCGCTACTGAAAACCCCCGGGAATCCGGGGGTTTTCTGCATTCTCCGGACGCGTTTGCCCTCAGGGAGCACCGTACTGTTCACGGTGTTCGCTGTATGCCGGTGACACGCCCAAACCTTCGGCGATCTCGGCGACGGTCGAATGCTGACCGACGATGCCGATCAGGACCCAGCGCAAGCACCGTCGGGAGAGCTTCGCCCGGGGTTAGGCGACCTTCGTGGTGTCCTATCGCCACACGTGCCCACACCCGGGACATCGGTAGCGGCGGACCCGAATTAGCAGTGTCGTGGGTCGCCAGCCGAAAGGTTCGCGCGCCAAACGCCGGGTCACCATGTCTCTCGGCGCGCCCTGGCACCCGCACCGGCGGCACCAGTCATCGGCGTCGACCACTCGACACACCACCACCGCACCGTCGGGCGTCACCTCCTGGCCTATAGCTCTCAGTCCGAGCTCGTCGAGGCGGCAGAACGTGGTCAGGTCAGGAGCATCGACGGTAGCGGTAAGCACGTCGAGGTCTTCCAGATGGGCGGTGTCAGAACTTCCGTCATCGGAAGCCTCGATGCCTACCTCGGAACCGACGCGCAAACCCCACCTACACTCTCGAATCGGATGAGCCAACAAAGCGTCCGGTGGAGGATCCTCAGCGGACAACCGGGATGGGTTCCATGTCCGGGCGTGGGTCGGACTGGAGTCGGGCGTGCGTCTCGACATCGAATCGTTCGGACCCGTATTGCAGTTTCTG
>NZ_JBTNDI010000025.1:0-9113 GCF_054511075.1 Arthrobacter sp. TMS2-4 | reverse complement strand
CAGCAGTTGTTGCCCGGTAAGCGGCCCGTCCGCCGTTGCGCGCGAGCTCCCTCGAAATGCTCGAGTGAGACCTGCCCAGGGCCACGGAGATACGGCGCAGCGACAACCCTGTTGCAACACCGCGAGAGATTTCCTCACGCTCCTGATGAGTCAGGTGCCGGCAGTTCCGCCGAGGAACGCTCGGCTTGATGCCGCCGTAGCCCCGAAGAAAGTACTGGACCACGTGCGCCGGCTGCCCCACCCGGTCACCGACCTGACGGAACGACTCACCGTCCCGCCACCCCTCCCAAATAGTCTGCTGCTGCTCCGTCGAGAACTCCACACGCACCTCCACCACTCATCCTGCCAAGGAGTGGTGCACTGACCGGTTGAGACCGCCATCCTTTGGTGAGATAGAAAAAGAGCAGACAACAGCCCGAAGTCGCTATGGTTTCAAAAAAACGCCTCAGCTCGACCCGGACCAACTGGGTGTCAGATCCCGTTCCGCCACTTCTTCGTGATGAGACCATCACCTCCAGCCACACCTCCTACAACTTCGCGCCCAAGCATCAAGAGCTTGCTTGTCGAAGGCCTCAGACGCGGGATGCCCTTCCGCCCGCTTGTTCATACCGCCAAGCCCCTACTCGGAGCCCTCGAGGCTAGGGCTACTTCGTATGATTCGGAGCGGAACAGCCTCCGATGTGCAGACCACAAGGAAGAATCGGACTAGATTTGGTATGAGAGTTACCCGCTTTCACCGAGGCATCAAACACTTATTTTTATTTGCAGTTCAAACGGAGGAAAAACTTGCTAAGAAGTATAGCCGATCTTCGGGAGTACGAAATGGACTTTCCTGCACGCGAAGATCTAGCGCGCAAATATGCGGAAGCTATCAACGACGATGCGCTCGAACAGGCAGACGTTTCCGTTCTGGCCAAACAAGTCTCAGATATGCACGTCGCCCAGCCCGTCACAATCCTCGCAGACCAAATCAGCCACACCGTGCGATGGGATAGAACGGGCTTTGCGGAGATACCCGAATCGCGAATGATTCACGTCACTCTTGCCGTTCCGTGCACAGGAGCAGCGGGAACTCTTCATCTATATGCCAAACCTGGTGCCGCACCCGCAGGGGAAATCCACCCGAACAACGCTGGCATTTGGCTCATTAAGCTCGGTTTCGACCTTAAGCGTACGGAAAGTCTCACCAAGGAGGCCCTTGACGCCAACATCATCGGGCTAAGAAACCAATGGTTGTCTGCTTTGCAAGAAGCCGCAGAAAAAGCCAATCTCGCGATTGAGGATCATCGACTCAGGCTCTTGAATCAGGTAACTAAGATTCTGGACGATAAGCATTATCTTTTGACCATGGTGCGAAGCTCAATGCAGACTGCTGGAATAAGCCTAAAACCATCGCCAGAGAGCGTCCTTCAGGTCCAGATGCGTCCGAAGGCTCTAACACTGAAGCAAGTAGACAAGTCGGCCGCTAACGGCGTCCCTGAATACGAACTGGCAGAAGCAATTGCCCTATCATTGCTGGATACTATTCGGTCATTCACCAACGCCTTAGCACGTTTACCAGAGACTGCAAACACTTTGCTTGACGCTAATGAACAATCAATGAGGGACATACTGTTGTTCATTCTGAATGCGAACTGGGAAGGATCAGCGACGGGAGAAACCTTCATCGGCCTGGGGAAAACTGACATCCTCCTAAGATGGAAGGACCGAGATGCTTTTACCGGGGAATGTAAGATTTGGAGCAGCGAGGACGATTTGAGTTCCGCAATTAATCAGCTGCTAGGGCGCTACATGGTCTGGCACAATACCCGAGCTGCACTCATTGTATTTATACGAAACAGGAAAGACATAACAGCAGTTACCAACAAGGCAAAAAATGCTATTGAAAACCACGACAATTTTCTAGGATTAGTTAAGAACGAGCGCTTTCCTGACGACAACGATTATGAGATGCGTTCATTCCTAGACCCGAACCGGTCCCTGAAGCTTTCGTTGATCACGGTCCCGCTGCCAGACATGCGAGCAGAGTTGGTTAAGTAGCACCTACGAGCAGGTTCACCAATAAGTGCATCGAACGAATGCGGCACCAAGGACGTGACATGGTGACTTCCGAGCGCTCCTAACGACTACCCCGACTGTTCAGAAGCCCCTCCTGCAGCCGACGTGCTTGCGTGTTGGACATCGCCTCTGCAGGTAGGGGTAGTACGGCCAAATGTTCGCCGAGCCAAACCTAATCTCAAACGTGACGAAGCATGTTGATCCGGGCGATACCCATTTGATTGAGAACATCAGTGGTGAGCGAGAAGAGGCTTTGACGCAGCATCTCAGGGCTACCAGCCGCGACAGTCCCCTCTATGGGAGTAAACCGATAGATAGTCAAAGGCTCTGGGTCATGCTGCGCTCTGTCGTATGAAGAGAAGACTTGAATTGGTCGCAATCCGTTGAAATCCTGATTCCACACTAGCCCTACTCGAATCTCATAATCTCCGTTGTTCTCAAGATTCTGAGCACCGGTTGCCAAAAAGGCGCCAAGTTTAGCGATCGCAAACTCGACCGCCAGGCTGGTTGTCGTCGGCCGCCAACGAAGACTTGCATTGGCTGCTGCAGCTGAGTCTTGATCTATGAATTCAGCATCAACATCTATAGAAAGCGCAATAGAGCCATCTCTATGTAGTTCGAGTAGATTTCCGGAACTCTTCGTTCGATCGTCGGACAACCATTTCCAGCGCCTTAAACCAACTGACGGCGATAAATCAAATCCCATGAAGAGAGATTATTCAGATCGAATATACTCTGTAGTCTGTCGAGCGGCGGAGTAGAAAAAGTTTGTAGCACCTTCCGCATCAATGGGGTGATCGTGACTTCCTCTTCGACCGACAGGTATTGCAACTGAGATCAGACTAGCCTTCAGGCCTAGCGCACCCTGAGCTAGAGTGTCTTCGTAAAACTCGGAAAGATGTAGCTGGCGCCTACGCCTTCCCTCAAAACGCTCGCGAAATGCTTCTTCTAAACGTCGTTCGTCCATCCACTGGGTGTGTGGGCCATGACGCACTGGCGCTAAGAAAGCTTCTTTCTTCCAGTACATGTGTGGCACCTCTGTACTCGACAGAATGACAATCGCCAGCACGCCCTGACTTGCGTCCTCGGGGTCAGCAATTTTGACTGCTTGTATGTCCATTAGGGGAGGATGCACAGTCCCATATGCAATTTGCTGAAGTAAGCGTGACCCCACTCGTCAAGAGCCACCGGTTCAATGCTCTTAGCCGTGCCGCGCCCTCGCTCCTCGGCTATTCCGTAGAGGATTACACCTCCGCCCGAATTAGCCATGGCAGCGAAGTCTTTTGCCGTTTCGTCACGCCATTCGCCTTTACCGATGGGCAACATCTGTTTGAAGTCAAGATCTGCCGTCTCCTCAACCTGCTGCTCCACAAGTTGTTCGAGCAGATGCCAGGTCAGGTCGCCGGGGGGGGTCGCCTAAAACTCGATGAATAGAAGTGAACATTGCCTCATGGTAGACGCCGTCTCGTAGGAACGGACTGTCTCGTAGGGAAGCATCGACTACTTGAGCGGGTAATGGCGGTGGTTGAACTAGTCGGCCCATGTGGAAGGGATGGCGTGCTTCCGCCGGTTGTTGGGTTCTACTCCCCGGGTTGATGGGCCTCAATCAATGGATGCTCTACCTATGTACCAGCGTCAGAGTTGCGCGTTCACTCCGTACAAGCCCAACTCCAGACGCCGCATCACTCGCACGCGACCGCCTACACACGCACAGCGGTGAAGATCCGATTCCTCGAACCTCTTATCAAGGTCCCGCGAGAAGGCTGGGCGTGGCTGAACTGACTGTGTCAACCCAACCTGGCCCCAGCGTGACCCCGTCCTACCGAGGCCACTCAAACCTGTCACAGTCAGGGCGTACCACACGTATCATTACGAGCGATTACCTGCAGGCGGGTCCGCTCGGCGGGCTGGGAAACCGACGCAAAGTAGTCCGCTAAATTTTAGCTAACAACCCCGGAGCCACGATTGGTCCGCACAAGTATTAGAACGTATACAGTCACAACTACTGCCGTGATTAATCTTGCTTTGACTCCTGTACGAGCAGGTTTGGCCGCTACAGAAGCCCGCCCCAGATTCAGTGGCGTATATGCCAGCTGAATGGACTTGATCTGACTCTCAGGCAGTAGTACAAATTCTGTAGCGATTCGGGTGAACTTCTCTTCACCTTTTCGTTTTCTCCTCATCGGCTGCTGGAGACTGAGCCACCGCTGACTGTCCTCAGGGTCAGAGTCAAAACTTAGAAGTGGACCCTTCCAAACTGTTTCTTCCACCAGTTCCACAGTCAGGACCGGGTCGATCTTTGGGTGCGGTCGACGATTCACAAAATATCGGTGCCAGACGCGAATACCCTCTATTTGCTCCTGAGTTCCCCACTTAATCAGCGCGACAATATAAGTGCCGAAGCAAGCTATTGCAGCGGTGATAACCGCTGCAATCACCACTGGCACGCTCGAAACCGACGATTCTAGAGGATCAACCCCTGACGCCTGGGCTTCCCTGTAAATGGGCAGCCATAAGCCAGCAGCCGTCACTGCGATAGCAGTACTTGTGGCTGTCAAAGAAACTAGCGTGATGCGAGCAATCTCTATGAGGGCGGTTTCTTTCACACCTGGGTGGAATCTGGACCTTCGCAACTCCCAGATGGACCCTGGGGCGATTATCAGAAGGAAGCTGATGATCGCAGCGAGGCTGTCAAGGCTCAATCGTCATCGGAATCTACGAGCTCGTCAGTGGACGACGTGCTGATTGTCGCGATGCGCATATCAGAAGTCCAGGATGACCCTAGTAGAGACTTCCCTGATTCTTCTATGCCCTTGTACTCATCGCCAGATCCGGGTCGTGTGCTCTTATTTTCGTTCATGTTCAGATTCTAGTCGCAGACTCTGCAACAGCTCATAGGCCGGGAAACTGTCACTGTAACGATCAACATCAAAGCCATGCCTCACCGTGTCGTGGACGGAGGGGACTGCTGAAGGTTTGGTTGATTCCTGACCTGTGAGGATGAGCCTCGCCGGTGGAAGGATGTTCATCATGCCGAAGGCTTTTCCCGAAGAGTTCCGCCGCGACGTGGTCGCGGTCGCCCGTAAGGGCGAAGCACCCCTGACCAGGATCGCCAAGGACTTCGGCGTTTCGCCGGCGGCCCTGCATCGGTGGCTGAAGCAAGCCGATGAGGAGGACGATCCCGGAGCGCGGGCAGCGAAGGAGGAGTCCGCCGAGCTGCGCGAGGCCCGCAAACGGATCAGGCTCCTCGAGCAGGAAGCCGAGGTGATGCGCCGGGCCGTCGCGTATCTCTCCCGGGACGTCAACCCAAAATGATGTTCCCGCTGGTCCGCGAACTAGCTGCTGACGGTGTCCCCGTCACGGTGACCTGCCGGGTACTTGGCTTCTCCACTCAGGCCTTCTACAAATGGAAGGCCCACCCCGTTCCGAACCGGGACTGGGAGGAAGCGCATCTGATCAACGCCGCCTTCGATGTCCACGCCGATGATCCCGCGTTCGGGTACCGGTTCATCGCCGATGAACTCAACGCCGGCGCTACCCGGGTCGCCAGCGAGCGGCGGATCTGGCGGCTTTGCTCGATGAACGGCATCCTCTCGGTCATCCACCGCAAACGGGTTGGTGGACGCCAGGCGGGCCCGCCGGTCCACGATGACCTGCTCGAGCGGGACTTCACCGCCGCTGCCCGGGATACCCGGTGGGTCACGGACATCACCGAGCACCCCACCGGGGAGGGCAAGCTCTACCTCTGCGCGATCAAGGACCTGCACTCGAACCGCATCGTGGGCTACTCCATCGACGGACGCATGAAAGCCGCCCTCGCCGTGGCCGCCCTGGCCCACGCCGTAGCGCTCAGAAACCCCTCGGGAACGATCGTGCACTCGGATCGAGGCAGCCAGTTCAGGAGCCGGAAATTCGTCTCCGCGCTGCACGCCAGCGGGCTGCAAGGCTCAATGGGCAGGGTCGGCGCGTGTGGTGACAACGCAGCCATGGAATCGTTCTTCGCCCTACTGCAGAAGAACGTCCTGAACCGCAAACGCTGGGACACCCGACAGGAACTCCGCCTGGCCATCATCACCTGGATCGAACGGACCTATCACCGCCGCAGACGGCAGAAAGCACTCGGCAAACTCACGCCGATCGAGTTTGAGACAATCAACAACATGGCGCTGGCCGCCTAGAAACTACCAACCCCACGAGTCAACCAAACCGTGAGCAGTCCCGTCAATCGTTCAGACCCCCGTAAATCAGCGTTTCAAAGTCCTCGCGGAAGGTCTGGAACTACTGGCCGATAACCTCGCCACATTGGGCGTCGATGCTGCAACACTTAATGATTCGCGGCGCGACCGCGGCGGTGCCGTCCTGCGGATCTTCGCCGAGGAAGAAGCAGCGAAGGTCATAATTCTGCTCGACCTTGCCCGTGCAGGATGGCACGACAATTCCGTAGTGAAGGCTTGCACCAGCCGCTTCTACGATCACCTCGCACGTGGACTGTACGTTCGGGCATATGACGGGTCCCCAGCTGATTTAGCGGAAGTACGGAGATACATCGATTTCCTTCGGCAGAAGTTCTACCTGGACGGCCCGATGGACGTTGATTGGATTTTCGCCAACGAAGTCACGACAGCCCGAGAGGAACGCCTCTACGTCGATTACAAGGAAGAGGAGGGTGGGATCTTCCGTTGGAGCGGTCCGGCAGAACGATCAGCAATGCATGATGCCCCGTTCAGTCATCCGACTCCCGCGGCGAACATCGTTGAACTCGTTGCAGCAATGCACCACATCGGGCTTCTCACAGAAGACGGCCTGTCACTGATCCGGGATACTTGGGACTCCGTGGTCATAGATGACGGCATGCGGTGGAACGAGGTCGAGGATCTCAATCGTCAAGTCCTTGCACAGTTGCCTTTTGTGCAGGAACGCGAGCTCATTGGCGAGGATGGTGAAGCTGTGGCGACCGTCATCCGACACTGGTCATTCCCACTAAACAGCTTGGACCTTGTGGAGGACGAGGTGGAGGTCGCGGATCTTCAGGCGCAGCGAGAACGATGGTTTGCACATGAATACGATGGCGAGTGGCAATAATCATCAGCGCAAGATTCAGCGTGAGGGGTGGGTTTGGTTGAGCGCTGTTACGCCGGCCGACCCAGCAGAGTCTGCTGACGGAAGCTAGTCCGGACCCTGAGGAGTCTCTACTCCGCTGCCTCGGCCAAGGCGTCGACGTCGCCGCCAGCGATGTCAGTGCGGCTCTGGCGTAGGCGGCGCAGATGTAGTCCTCGAGTTTGGTGCGTTCGATGCGCCACTGACCGCGGCGCCGATCTGAATGGCCGGTAGGTCCCCTGCAGTGATGAGTGCCCGAATGGTGCTGTGTTTGGTGTTCAGCTTGTCGGCTGCCTGCTGCAGATTGAGGAACCGCAGCGGCCTGGGCTGCTCATCGGGCTGCCCGTTGTCGTGGAGGCGGTCTGCCATGTACCAGCATTCCAGCCACCAAACGCTGCACCGCTGACCGACTGCTGATCGACGCCGCAACACGCGTTAAGCCGGTTGATGGGATTAGTCCCCTCCTGCCGGTCAGTGCGTCATCGCCTCCTTTCATCGCCAAGGAGCGTTACTGACCCAGTCCACCAGCGCCGTCGCGCATAGCAGTTCACAACGAATACCGGCGGCGGCTGAGTACCGACCGAGAAGATTTCCGCGTAGCTCAGCGCACCGGGAGAATAGAAAATCAAAGCTACTAACATCTAAGCTACTGACGACGTCGATGAGGAAACATTCGTGGAAACAAACCACAGACCCACTACAAAGCACACGACGAGTGACCCTGCCCGTGTAAAGCAGAATCCCCTCCCAGATCGGGCCAAGGAACTCGAAGCCTTTTTCTTCGAGACCCCCGGCAAGGGCCCGGCGCCCCGCCAAAACCCATCGACCACACAACCCCTGCCACCACCGGCAATTCCCCCCACCGCTGGACTGTTCCACGACCCCCTCGCCGCAAACCCTGCTACCACAAAGCCTCTGCCCACGCGGTAAGACAACGATCGCGTTCGTGCGGCAATCACCTGCTGACGCATCCGCCCAATGAACGGCCTATTTTCGTTGGTGCGGCATGAACGTGGTACACGATAGAGTCAATGGTTGGGATTCATTCATTCATACCGAACATTTGGAGTAAAAATTGGCGCAGCGTGTACAAGTTGACTTGGTGGACGACCTCAACGGAGAAGTAGCGCAGGAGACCGTGCGCTTCGGTGTTGACGGGACCGAGTACGAGATTGACCTGACTACGGAGAACGCCGACAGGTTGCGCTCGACCCTGTCCGAGTATGTGGAGAAGGCACGCAAGGCCCGCACCGGTCGTAAGAGCCAGGGCGGCCAGCAGTCAACCTCGACCAGCCGGAACAAGCGTGAGAACACACAGCAGATCCGCCAGTGGGCGCAGGACAACGGGTACAACCCCAGCTCGCGGGGACGTATCAACCAGTCGATCGTCGATGCCTACAACGAGGCCAATAAGTAGCTCTTCCCCGCCAGGAAGAACATAGCCGGCGATGAGTAGGGCGCTCGACACTGTTTTCGCGGATCAGCCGTCGCGCCCCAGTGTCGAGCGACTCACCGGAGTTCTGGGCTGTGAGACAAGACAGACCCCTGACTCCAGTGGCAAGGGTGTTCCATCGAGTATTCGTGCATCAGTCCCATCAGGAGCCGAACGATCGACAGACGACATTCAGAGCCAGTCTCGTACTTTCGTCCATGGCGGGACTTGTATGCCGGACCTGGATGTGAGGTGCCAGCACCGGCACCCACTGCAGAAATACGCACCTTTCGGCCCTGTGCGGCCGCTGGTCACACACCTATGGGCTATGGCTCGTATCGCCAGAACAGCGGCCCGACGGCTGGTATAAGAGATTTTCGTGCAGTTCGACATGTCGGTATTCCTCGACTTGAAACGCCCTGGGTTTGATGGAGACTCCTGACCTTGGAAACGAGAATAGAGTCATGGCATCAAGTCAGGGAGCCGGGAAGCCGACGGCACGTCGGTATTCGCCGGAGGAGAAAGC
>NZ_JBTNDI010000024.1:0-9898 GCF_054511075.1 Arthrobacter sp. TMS2-4 | reverse complement strand
GGCGAGAACACCCGGGGACACCTGCAGCCACCCGCACCAACACACCGGGGGGCGCCCATGTCATACGATGGGGGCGCCCTTCGCCGTCCGCGTACCGCGGTCGGACCGCAGGTGGCGGTCCAGCCATACGCGGAGGTCCGCCGAGCGGAGGGCAGCCCACCCGAGGAGGAGCGCGACGGCCAGGTGGGTGTGGAGCATCAGCATGACCTCCGGGGAGTGACCCCCTACGGTTGCCGACCCGACGGGGACGTCGCCGTCGTGGTGGACCGCCGAACCGGGGGCCGACGTCACGGGCCCGTCCGCCAGCCCATCGAGGAGCCAGTGCAGCACCTGCTGCGCGACGCTGAGCAGCAGCAGGACCCCCCACCCGGGCAACCGTGCCCGCCCGGCGAGAGTAGCCGTCAGCACGCCGAGGGCCGCGAGCGCGCACAGGATCGGAATGCCCGGAAGGGGACCGCCGGACAGGGCGTGGGCGCCCGCCCCGAGCCCGACCGCCAGCAGGCCCACGGCGGCACACCGCGTGATCGCCCGGGCACGGCCGACGGACGGCGGGATGGTGTCCGGCGTTTCCATGAGCCGATAGTAAGCCTGCTGATGAGCCTGCGTCACCCGCGACCTCGGCGTGATGTGCGGGGACGCCGATCCGTAGACTGGCGCCCACGGGAGTTTCTGCTCCCCCGAACCGAGAGGACGAGCGCATGTCAGAGAATCCACACGACGACCGGGTCCACAGCGAGGCCCCTGCCGAGGGTGACACCGCCGCCGACCCCGCCGACATCAGGGTGCACGCCGAGGAGCCCTCCGAGGGCGCAGACTCCGACGAGGAGACCGGCGTGGGGACCTAGCACCGACCCGTCCATGCGCACTGGACGACAGGCGCCCGCCCGTGGTGCGGCGCCTGTCGCCTGCCCGGCTCCCTGCAGGGAGCCGGGCCGCGCGCGGGGAGTGCCCGAGCCTAGCGCCGGTGGGTGTCCGGCTAGCGCCGGCGCCTCTCCGCGGCCTGCCGTCCCAGGTGTGCCACAGCGGCGGCGGCCACGACGAGCGAGAGGGCGACGACGGCCAGCATCACGTACAGCACCACGAGGGTGGTCATCGGCGAGGACGCGCTGTGCAGGATGCGCAGACCACCGAACAGCCCGACGGCCCAGAAGACACCCACACCGGCGAGTGCGTAGGCCGCGCGCCTGTGCCCGCGATCAAAACCCATACTCCGGCCGCACTGCATGAGGAGGCCCTGCCACTGATCCATAGCTCAACTATGGGGCGGGGACCGGAAAGCATTGCCAGCCGCGGTTATCGTGTTCCTCACACTGGCGGCGACCCGCGTGATGAGCTAGAGGCGACTCCGCCCGGGAGATCCGGGTGTACCCCTTGACAGCGACACCGGGTGACGGATGATCGGATGACGAAGAAAGAGGCCCGGCGATGGACGACGACGTGGCAGACGACGACAGCGGCACGAGCATCCCGATCCGGATCGAACTGGTGCCCGACCCCTCCCTGGACCCAGGGGCCCTGCGGATCCCTGGCGCGCTCGCAGCCGCCGCCGTCGCGCCAGGTGCGGTGGCCGCGTTCTTCGCAGCCGACGACGGCGAGCGGTCCGTCTACGGCGACCCCGCCGTCCTCCGAGCCGGCGACTCGGGTCAGACCTCCACAGGCGTCTCGACATCCGGTCCTGAGATCCATTTTCCCGGGACACCGGGCATTGAGGGTTCGGCCGGCGACGGCGACTAGGACGTCCGCCGCAGGTGTCCGTCACGGTCGAATCACCCGCCGCTGTGCGCCGCCCGCTGCAACCGTCGGCCCCTCGTCGGGACCAGCCCGGCCCGGAACGGTGCGCTCACGCCTCTGCCAGGCGGAGACGTCGAAAGTGGCGTACTTCGTGGAGCCGATGCTCACCCCCGGCGCTACCGACCTTCTCGCCCCCGTCGGCATGCCAGCCGTGGTGTTCGTAGAAGCGGGTCGCCCGATCGTTTCTGCGAAGAACCCACAGGTAGGCCGCATCCCACCCTGCAGTGCGCAGCTCGTGTTCTGTGCGGGAGATCAGCGCGTGCCCGATCTGCTCGGACCAATGGGCAGGATGTACGTAGAGGCCCGCGAGCTCCCCGAGATGAGCCATTCCGCCATCCCGTCCGGCGCCGAAGCCCGCCCAACCGACGATGCGACCGTCGGTTTCCGCGACCAGCAATCGGTGAGAACTGTCGGAACCGTCATCGGTCGGGCGGCCCGCGAGCGATGCTGCGATCCATCGCGACCAGCCAGCTGCACGCTGATCGATCCGCAGGGCATCGAGCACCTCTGCGGCAAGGAGACCCCGGTATGCGGCCCGCCACGTGTCGACGTGGACGACGGCGACGCCCCTCGCATCGTCGAGCGTTGCCCACCGGATCTGCAGCTCACACATCACGTGGTGGTCGTCGAGGGTCCCGACGCCATCCGTTCCCGCGCTGGGATGCAGAGCTGGGGATGCAGAGAGGGAGCCCACCGCAGTGATGGGCTCCCTTCCTGGGCTGGTCAGCGTCCCGGGCCGTCGTGCCGCGTGACGTCCGGATCGATCGAGTCGGCCTCCTGATGGTGATGTGTCACCTTCTCACGGAGGTCCTCCGCGTCGGACTGGCGTTCCTGCGCCTGATGACGGAGTCTTTCTGCCTCGACCTCGGCCCGCTGGGCTTCGGCTTCCGCCATCGAGGCCCTGGCTTCACGCTCGCGGGCCTCGAGTTCCGCGGTCTTCGCCTCCTCGCGCATCTCGGCCGCGCGCTGCCGGTCCTTTTCCTCACGGCGCTGCCGCTGGGCCGCTCCGCGCTTCCGCGCGAGGACCGCAAGCACGGCAATGACGGCCAGGACGACGAGGATCCCGAGAACGATCCAGACCACTTGACTCGTATCCACAACTGACTCCTTCGATCGTGGGTGGCGACGGCCCGCCGGGCCCCTAACCCCCGAAGCCGCCGAGGCCCGGGATCTTGCCCAGCAGGTCCTTCGGGTTGATGCCGAACTTGGCGAGGAGGTCGGAGTGCTGCTCCGGGTCCACCTGGTCGGGGAGTTCGGACTGCGCCCGGTCGGCGTCGTCGTTCTTGCCCTGGCTCTTCAGCAGATCGATGATCTGTGCCTTGTCAATCTTCATTGCTGCCTCCTCGTGGACGATTCCTATTGGTAAGCGTGCTTAGGAAGCATTGCACAGCACCGTCGGCTTGTCACGGGGCCGGGAACGCGCGGGAGAATGGCCGGATGCCACTCCTCCTGACGATCCTTGCCGACACCCATCTGCCGAAGCGGGCCCGGCAGTTGCCCGGCGCGGTGTGGGACGCGATCGAGGGGTCCGACGTCGTCGTCCACGCCGGGGACTGGACCGAGGTGCCGCTGCTGGACGAGCTCGAGGCTCGGTCACGCCGCCTGGTCGCCTGCTACGGGAACAACGACGGCGGCGACCTCCGGGCACGCCTTCCCCTCGTCGCACGCGTCGAGCTCGACGGCGTCCGCCTCGCGGTCGTCCACGAGACGGGCCAGAAACAGGGGCGGGAAGCCCGCATGGCCTCGCTCTATCCCGACGTCGACGTCCTGGTGTTCGGGCACAGCCACATCCCGTGGGACACGCGGGCCGCGACGGGGCTGCGCCTGCTCAACCCCGGTTCCCCGACGGATCGCCGCCGCCAGCCGCACTGCACGTTCATGACGGGGACCATCGACGCAGGCGTCATGGACGTCGACCTGCACCGCCTGCCGCACCGCTGATCCGGGAGCGGCCCGTGGATGAGCTCGACGATGCACGAAGAAGTTCGGATCGTCGGGACGACGGCGAAGCCGCTGAAGAGGCGCCGCATTGGTAGTGTGACCTGCAGATGTCAGCAGCCCGTCGAGATTCTGGGAGCCCCGTGAGCAAGCACCTGTACACGCGCGTGTCCGCGACGGTGGTCGTGCTGTGCGGCCTCAGCTTCGGCGCGCTGCCCGCGTCGGCGGCGGAAGTCTGCCCTACCGTCGGCGCCGCCGGGTGCGAGGCTCCCGGGAGCCCCAGCGAGGTCTCCCCCACCCGGACCAGTCCGGCGCCCGAGCCGGAGCCGACGGGTCCGGCGCCGACCATGCGACGGGAGACGGCACCCCCGGCAACCACGGCCCCGGCAGCACCCGCGACGACGCAACCGACGCGACCGGTCGAGACCACCGAGCCCGCCCCGCCGCCGCCGCCGACGACCACGCCGTCACCCTCCCCCTCCCCCTCCCCTACACCGGAGCCCACGCCGACGCCGGCTCCTGCACCGCCGCCCCCACCGGCACCTGCCCCGCCGCCACCCCCTGCGCCTGCCCCGCCGCCGCCTCCCGCGCCGGTCCCTGCACCTGCACCTGTCCCGGCTCCTCCGCTCCAGCCGGTCGTGCCCGTGGCCCCCCTGCCCGCGGCACCGGCGGTACCGCCACCGGTCGTCGAGGAGGAGCCGGCCGAGGAGAAGCCGACACCCACGCCCACCAAGCGTTCCGCGAAGCCGACGCCCTCCCCGTCTCCGTCCGCGACCGCTCCCGCGCCGTCCTCCGCGCCCTCGGCTTCCGCGTCGGCGACCGCCGACGAAGCCGTGGCGATCGACCGGGCCGAAGCACCGAGGCAGCCGAACATGCCCTTCCTCGCGGTGCTCTCGCTCGTCATCATGGGTTGCCTCGTCGGTCTCGTGAGAATCTTCGGTCCGCTCGTCCTCCGGCGGTCGCACTAGATCCGGGACGCCTGTTCCCTTCCCCCACCGGCCCCGCTAGGCTGTGTGCCGAAAAGGCCCGCTGAGCCGTCGCGAAGCATGGAGAGAGTACGAGGAGGTGGAGTCATGACGAAGGTCCTTGCCGTTGCGCTGTGCGCCGACGACACCCCCATGATCCCCGCCTCCCCGACGTCCGCTCCGTAGCGCCCGCGGGAGGCCTCCTCGGAGGAACCGCGTTGAATACTCTCGTGCAGTACGGATTCACCGACCGCATCGGTGCTCTCTTCTCCTTCCACTTCCCGTCCGGCGTGCTCCCGGGGAGGATCGTCCGCGCAGACCGCGGACGGGTCCTGGTCGCCACGCAGCACGGCATCCTGCACCTCGACACCACTGACTCCCTCGTCACCGGGGACTGGGTGGGGTTGCAGGGCGAGGACCCGGTCATCCTCGGGCATCTGCCCCGTTCGTCCCTGCTCCAGCGCAAGCGGGCGTACGACCCGCTCTCCGAGCCCCAGGTGCTGGCAGCCAACATCGACCTTCTCGGCGTCGTGGTGCCCCTGGACCGGCCACTCTCGACCAACCGGCTCGAGCGCACCCTCGTTGCCGCCTGGGATTCCGGTGCGGTGCCGCTCGTCATCCTGACCAAGGCTGATCTCAGTTCGCGCTTCGACCGAGTGGTCGCCGAGACGGTGGACAGCGCGCGTGGGGTCGAGGTACTGACGACGTCGGCGGAGGCCGGTGACGGCCTCGAGCACCTGCGTGGACGGATCGGTGCCGGGCAGACCCTCGCCCTTGTGGGCCCTTCGGGTGCCGGCAAGTCGAGCCTCGTCAACGCCCTCGCCGGTGACGCCCGGCAGGACACGGGTGAGGTCCGTGCGACCGACGGACGCGGACGGCATACGACGACGGCCCGGGAACTGGTGCCGCTCGGGGACGGCGCCGTCCTCATGGACACCCCGGGGCTGCGCGGATTCGCCCTGTGGGACGCCGAGGACGGGTTGACCCAGGTGTTCGGCGACATCGAGGACCTCTTCGACCGGTGCAGGTTTCGGAACTGCGCCCACGAGAGCGAACCGGGATGTGCCGTACAGGCCGCCATCGTCGCGGGGGACCTCGAGGAACGCCGCTGGCTGAGCTACCGGAAGATGGACCGCGAACTCGCGAGCCTCCACCGCCGGCAGAACGTCGCGGAGCAGCGGCGTTACGGGAGGGCGTTCCACCGGGTGGCGCGTGACGCCGCGCTGGCCAAGGACTACCGGAACCGCTACCGGGAAGGGTGACGCCCGGCCGGAGGGAGCAACGGGGCAGTGATGGGGCTGGGTATCGCGGGCAGGAGTACTGCGGCGGTGGAGCCCCCTGTCGGATTCGAACCGACGACCCCCGCTTTACAAGAGCGGTGCTCTGGCCAACTGAGCTAAGGAGGCGTGCTGACCGTGCCAGCGTGGCGCCGTCGTCATGGTCCAGGGCTGAGGACTGCCGAAGGCAAACCGACGCCGAGCGCTCAATAAGGGTAGCCCAGCGCCCGCACCGGGTGAAATCAGCCACGCGTCCAGGTGGACCCGACCGGATAGAGTCGTTTCCAAGACCAACTACCGTATGGAGCCCGATGTGAGTACCGCACACCCCTCGACCGTGCCCGGCGTCCAGGCGTCGTTCTCGACGGACGGCCAGTACGGCGATTTCGACTTCATCGTCGTCTCCAACCGGTTGGCGGTTGACCGTGTGGTCGACGACAACGGCGAGAGCTCGTGGCGGCGTTCGCCGGGCGGCCTCGTGACGGCACTGGCGCCGGTGATGGCCAAGGCCGACGGCGCCTGGGTCGGCTGGCACGGCGCCCCCGACGAGACGCTGGAGCCGTTCGACGAGTCGAACATGCGCCTGGTCCCCGTGCCGCTCAGCGCCGAGGAGGTGGAGCTGTACTACGAGGGCTTCTCGAATGCCACCCTCTGGCCGCTCTATCACGACGTTATCGCGTCCCCCGAGTTCCACCGCACCTGGTGGGACTCCTACCGCCGGGTCAACGAGCGCTTCGCGCAGGCGACGGCGTCCGTCGCGGCGGAGGGAGCAACCGTGTGGGTCCAGGACTACCAGCTGCAGCTGGTTCCGAAGATGCTGCGCGAAGCACGCCCGGACCTGAAGATCGGCTTCTTCAACCACATCCCGTTCCCGCCGCTGGAGATCTACGCGCAGCTGCCGTGGCGCCGGCAGGTCATCGAGGGGCTCCTCGGCGCAGACCTCATCGGCTTCCAGCGTCCGAGCGACGCCAGCAACTTCCTGCGCTGCGTGCGCCGCTTCAAGGGCTACACCATCAAGGCCCAGCAGGTGCAGGTCCCGGCGGGCGACGACGGCACACCGGCCTACACGTCCCGGGCCGAGGCGTTCCCCATCTCCATCGACACCGCGTCGATCACGGAGCTGGCGCAGCGGCCCGATGTCATCGAACGCTCGAAGGAGATCCGGCGTGAACTCGGTGATCCGCAGCACATCCTGCTCGGCGTCGACCGGCTCGACTACACCAAGGGCATCGGCCACCGCCTGAAGGCCTACGGGGAGCTGCTCGAGGACGGCGCCATTACGGTGGAGGACGCCGCGCTCATCCAAGTCGCGAGTCCCAGCCGCGAGCGCGTGGAGCAGTACCGCCTCCTCCGCGAGGACATCGAGGGTGCCGTCGGGCGCATCAACGGCACGCACGACACCATGAAGAACACGGCGATCCGCTACCTGCACCACAGCTATCCGGTCGAGGAGATGGTCGCGCTGTACCTGGCCGCCGACGTCATGCTCGTCACCGCCCTCCGGGACGGCATGAACCTCGTGGCCAAGGAATACGTCGCCGCGCGGACCGGCAACACGGGCATGCTCGTACTCAGCGAGTTCGCGGGTGCAGCGGACACCCTCCGGCAAGCCATCCTCGTCAACCCCCACGACATCGACGGGCTGAAGTCGGCCATCGTCACGGCGGTCAACATGCCGAAGGCGGAATCCATGCGGCGCATGCGGCTCATGCGCCGGCAGGTGGTGCACAACGATGTGGAGCGCTGGTCCCAGTCGTTCCTCACCGCCCTCCAGTCCGGGGTCTCGGCCAGTGGTGCTTGAGGCGGGACTGCAGGCCGCCCTCCGACGCCTGGCCTCCACGCCGCACCTGCTCGTTGCCCTCGACTTCGACGGCACGCTGGCGCCGATCGTCGAGCGGGCGGAGGACGCCCGTGCCCTCCCGGCGTCGGCCGCCGCCGTCCGGGCGCTGGCGGACCTGCCCGCCACGACGACGGCGCTCATCTCCGGCCGGGCACTCGACAGCCTGCGCGCTGTCGCGAATCCCCCGGAGGCGACGATGCTCATCGGCAGCCACGGCGCCGAGACGTGGACCGGACCGGACGGCGCCCCCCTGGCGTTGACGCCGGCCCAGGCCGACCTCCTCGCGCGCGCCGTCGTCGTCGTCGAACGGACCGTCGCCGAGCACCCGGGGACGCGCATCGAGTTCAAGCCCGCCGGCGTCGTGCTCCACACGCGGACCGCGACGGACGCCGTCGCCGACGCCGCCGTGGCGGCAGCCAGGGCAGGGCTGGCCACACTGGACGGCGTGAACACCGCGGACGGGAAGCGGGTCCTCGAGATCTCCGTGGTCGAGGCGGACAAGGGCCAGGGGCTGGCCCTGCTGCGACAGGCAACGGCGGCGACGGCGGTCTTCTTCGCCGGCGACGACGTCACGGACGAGCACGCCCAGAAGACCCTCGATGCAGGCGACGTCGGCGTCAGGATCGGACCCGGCGACACCGCGGCGGCCTTCTCCGTCGCCAGCCCCGAGGCCTTCACCGAGGTGCTCGAGGAGCTTGCGGCGTTGCGCGCGGCAGGTGCACCCCGGTAGGGAACGTGTCATACTCAGGGGGCGTGACCAACGTCACCGGTACTGCTGGCCGGTCACGCGCAACAACTGAATATTTTCCATTCACTACGGATCGTCGGGCACGTACCTGCCCGTGAAAAGGAACCAATTCCATGGCAACGGTAACGTTTGACCAGGCCACGCGCCTGTACCCGGGCACCGAGAAGCCCGCCGTCGACAAGCTCAACATCGACATCGCCGACGGCGAATTCCTCGTCCTCGTCGGACCCTCCGGTTGCGGAAAGTCCACCTCCCTGCGCATGCTCGCGGGCCTCGAGGACGTCAACTCCGGACGCATCCTCATCGGTGACCGCGACGTCACCGATGTCCCCCCGAAGGATCGCGACATCGCGATGGTCTTCCAGAACTACGCCCTCTACCCGCACATGTCGGTGGCCGACAACATGGGCTTCGCGCTCAAGATCGCCGGTGTCTCCAAGGAGGAGCGCGCCGAGCGCGTCCGCGAGGCGGCGAAGCTCCTCGACCTCGAGGACTACCTGGACCGCAAGCCGAAGGCCCTCTCCGGTGGCCAGCGCCAGCGTGTCGCGATGGGTCGCGCGATCGTGCGTAACCCGCAGGTGTTCCTCATGGACGAGCCGCTGTCCAACCTCGACGCCAAGCTGCGTGTGCAGACGCGTACGCAGATCGCCTCGCTGACCCGTCGGCTCGGCGTCACGACGGTGTACGTCACGCACGACCAGGTCGAGGCCATGACCATGGGTGACCGCGTCGCTGTGCTCAAGGACGGCATCCTCCAGCAGGTCGACACCCCGCGCAACCTGTACGAACGTCCGAAGAACGTCTTCGTCGCCGGCTTCATCGGCTCGCCCGCGATGAACCTCCTGGAACTGCCCGTCGCCGACGGCGGTGTCCTCTTCGGTGGCATCGTCTACCCTGTTCCCGGCAACGTCCTCAAAGCCGCGGCCGGCAACACCGTCACGCTCGGTGTCCGCCCCGAGGACCTCGTCCTCGCCGCCGCGGGTGAAGGCCTGCAGGTCGAGGTGGATGTCGTCGAGGAGCTCGGCGCCGACGCCTACATCTACGGCCACACGACGCTGGACGGCAAGGACCACGACATGGTGGTCCGCGTCGACGGCCGCCGCCCACCGATGAAGGGCGACAGCGTCTACGTACGCCCCGAGCAGGGCCACGTGCACCTGTTCGACACCACGAACGGACTCCGCCTGGCCGAGACGGTCTAGGTTCCTCGCGGATCACGCACGACGGCGGGGGGGGGGGGGGGGGGGGGGGGGGGGGGGGGGGGGGGGGGGGGGGGGGGGGGGGGGGGGGGGGGGGGGGGGGGGGGGGGGGGGGGGGGGGGGGGGGGGGGGGGGGGGGG
>NZ_JBTNDI010000023.1:0-15328 GCF_054511075.1 Arthrobacter sp. TMS2-4 | reverse complement strand
GAGCGATACCCCGTAGGAGGATCCACTAGCAGGATCAGCCAGACGCTGCGTTGACTTTCCACCCCGCCAATCACCTGATCAGAACCCCGCCATCTTGGCGAAAAGTCACAGGCGATGCTGACGGTGATGTCGGCGTTCGCGCAGCTCGAGCGGGACCAGCTGGCCGAGCGCACCAGGGCAGGTATGGCCGTAGCCGCCGAGCACGGGAGGAGGGCAGGCCGGCGGGAGGTCACCGCCGAGCACGCGAAGGTTAGGCGTGCTCACGAGTTGAGGGCGCAGGGGCTGGGGCCAACGGATATCGGGAAGATCATCGGGGCCAGCCGGGCGACGGTGTACCGGTATCTCAGCTTGGGAGTCAATGAGCATCCTTGACTCCGTGCGTCACGGTCGGTGCTGAGTGTTCACCCAGTCGTTGTCGCGTGCGGCGGTGATTGCGGTAAATATAGGAGTGCAGTCAGCGACACAGGACTCCGCGGGGCGGCTTCAGTCCGGTCTGCTGTTATCAGGTCACGAGTAGAAGAGGTTCAGGGTCATGTCCGTAGATGATCTGCGTAGAATTGCTGTTGCCGCGGCGGATAAGGAAGCAGCGGCGTTTGAACTCGATCACGCGGACCTGAATTTGAAGGAAGCGGTGGTCGTTGCGTTGGAGCACGGCACACCCCCGGAGGTGATTGCCGAGGTCGCGGACCTTGACCCGGAGGAAGTCCTCGACCTCGTTCATGGTGCCGAGGAACCAACCCTGGAGGCAGTGGACGCCCTCAACTCAGCAGGGGTCCAGGCGCCAGCCACGGCGACGCCACCGCTGATCATCCAAGACGCAAGCTAACTGAGGCCGTCAACCCTCTTTTTTGGCTGTCGGGATGAAGCGCAGAAGGGGCACCCCCGTGACATGCGTGGGTGCCCCTTCCGTATGTTCCGGGTGGGGGTGTTACTTGCCCATCGGGCCGAAGGTGGCGTCGATATCTGCCATCTCGAGGTCGGCGGTGGCCTGGATCAGCGCGAGCAGCTCGGGGTCCAGTCCGGGCGCGAACTCCTCCAAACGCTCGGGGGCGATCTCCGACGGCACGCCCTCGGGGGCCTGCTCGCTGGCGTCGAGGGTGGTGCCGTCCTTCGACGGGGACAGCCCCTGGTAGATCTTGCCGGCCTCCGACTGGCCCTTGAGATCGAAGGTGTACTGCTTGCTCTGCAATCCGAGGTCGAGGAGTTTCTTGACCTCGGGGAACTGCTCGGCATTGGTCTTCGGGATGGGAAGAAGCGACTTCCAGTTCACCCCGAGGGTTTCGAGGGCCTTGGCGTAGCCGTTCTCGTGCGCCTGGTCGCGGACGATCAGGTAGGAAATCGTGGAACGCGCCGTCTTGTTGTCCGTCATCTCGTACATGCGGCACTTCTGCAGACGGCCGGTGGCTTCGAGCATCAGGTTGTACAGCAGGTCCAGTGGCAGGTTGCCGGAGTTGTAGACATAGCTGCCGCTCCACGGATTGCCGGCCGAATCCACCGGCATGGCGCCCTGTGCTCCCACGAGGTAGTGGTGGATGTTGCCCTCGGACAGAGCGAGGTTGAGGGGGATTGAACCGCCGGCGCCGGGGGTGTCCAGCGGGTCGTCCATCTTGCCCTGGTAGCGGGGTGAGCCGTCGAGGAGCCGGGCGATGGTGGTGCCGATCAGCTCCACATGGCTGATCTCCTCGGTGCCGATGCCCTGGATCAGGTCGCGGTAGGGTTTGGCCGCCGCGCCGCGGAAGTTCATGCTCTGGAACAGGTACTGCATCATGGTGCGCATCTCGCCGAACTGGCCGCCGAGTCCCTCCTGCAGGGCGTTCGCCGCTGCCGGGTCCGGCTCGTCGGGAATGATTTCGTTGATGAGCTGCTGGACGTGGAAGAACATAGGGCCTCCTAGTAGAAGGACGGACGAAAGACCGCCCTGCGTTTCACCCTTCACGGGCCACCCTGACAGCACAAGGGCAGGGACCAGGCAGCCCATCGCCTTGCGCTTTACACGAGAACGAGCACGGGTGCTCGTCGTTGATCAGTAGCTGGGGGCTCTCAGTTCTGAGCGATGGGGATATTAGCGCCTGATGCGAGTCGTCGTGGATGGCGGTGGTGATATCGGAGAGGAAGCCCCGCACCTCGCTGTCAAAAGCACCATCGCCGGGCCCACACACTGTCTATCGGACCGGCCCCACCGGGCAGGGTAAGCCGGGTGTCACTCAGCCTCTGGGGTGATGTCCTTGAAGTAGCGCGCGACAGGCCACCGCTCGAAACCGGCTCCCTCGTACACACGGCGTGCAGGCGCGTGGCCGGGGTCATCGCCCGTCTCGACCATCATCATGCTCATGCCGTTTGATCTGGCTCGTGCGATGGAATACTGCATGAGCGCGGCTCCCACCCCTTTTCCTTGGTGCGGTGGGTCGACGGCGAGGACGTACACCTCACCCATAGTGTCCTCGGGGTGAAGGCGGGTGCAGACCCAGCCGGCAGGGCGACCGTCGATCAGCGCGACGTCCACGTTCTCCGGCTCGGCGTCCAGCGTGGTGCTCAAATCCTCGAATTGCCGCTTGCGCCACCCCTCGGGATAGAAGGCCTTGTAGACGAACGCCGGCACAGCCGGTTCGAGTAGCGGGAAGACGGGTGCCCACGCACGCAGTGAGAGAGCGAGGAGCGGTTCGCGATGTCCTGCGGTGAACGGAACGATCTGCACGCAGCAAGACTATCCACCGCACACGCAGGATGAGCGGATGGATGAGTGAGGCGCCGGATTCCTGATTGTCCTGAACGAGGTTGTCACACTCACTTGTCTGGTCCGGGAATCGGGTACTGGCCTTGACCTCGGTTCGTGGACATGGGTTAAGGCCACTCCCTTAGTCCATCGGTGAGTCCATCGGTAGCCGGGACCTTGCGAGGAACGGCTTCGGGTGATGATTGGCGTTAGTCGGGTCCCGACTCCGAGGAGGGTATCTTCGAGGGCGGGTTAGTTCGCGGGGGGTCCAGAAGTGTCGGGTTCGAGCGCAGGGCGAGATACGCCTGCGTGAACAGAGATGCTTCCGTGGTGAGATCTCGTAAGAAGCGGCGGTTGCTGGTGATGGTCGGTGCGCTGCCTGTCCGGAGGAGGTCACCATCGACTGTGGCCTGAGCGTGCACGGTGATTGCATGGAGTTGCAGGGCGCCGACGCTCAGCGCGTGAGTGTGCAGGCTGGTCATGGCGGCGGCTGTCTGTTCGGGATCCATCGCGGCGAAGGCCTCATGGATGGTGTGGACGCGCTGCGGTAGGCCTGCCTGGAAGCGGTCGAGGAACCCCAGGGCGTCCTCTGGTGAGTTGAGATCGACCGCCAGCGCAGAGACAACACGGAGGTCCAAGACGGGCATCATGGAACTCATCTTTCCCTAACCTGCGGGGGTGCTGCGGGGGTCTTTCGCCCCTACCGGCGTGCGCCATGAATCATGAGCCGGGTGGTTCCACGAGGATGGCGGGTCGAGAGCGGGCGGCCGCCGGCACCCGCACACTGGACAGATACGGTTTGCGCCACCGCTGATGGGCCGGTCCGTGGAGTGCAGGTGGACAAAGTAATCAGGATCAGCCCGAGTGACTGCGCCACCAGCATGAGGATGCTGCGTGGACCGTCGAAGGAGTTCGGCGTAAGGGCTGGGTTATGTGAGCGGCCATACCCGTCGCCAGATGTGAGACTCGCAGCTGAAGAGAGGCATTTAAGCACAGCTCCCAGTACGGCCGCCATCACAATGTTTCAACACCGAGGCCAGCTGCCTAGTCGGGGCAGAGCAGCTTACGCTTCGAGGGACTCGGGGTTCAGAAAGCGGCCTTGGGTAGCGCCGATGTTAGGCACCCATGGAAACCTCGAATCCCTACCCCGTTGTATCCAGTACCGTTCTCACCCCGGAATCCAGTGAGGTACATGCCGAGCCGCAGCGTGGCCTCCCCAACCCGAGCCCCGCGATCGCTGTGATGGCCTCCGATCGTATGCTCGAGGCGCTCGAGCAGGCGTGGGAGGTGGAGGAGCCGAAGTTCACCGCGGCTGAATGTGCCGGCATGTCCATCCAGCGGTTGCGCCGACTGTGCGATGCAGCGTTTGCCGCGCTGGACGCTGATTTCCCGGCCTGGGGTGCCCGAGACGAGTACGGGATTCTAAGCGCGGAACTCGCGATTCGCGCACAGGCTCCAAAGGACAGGCGGACGTCCGCCCACTAATGTGGGCGTTCGGCTTACCGACTGTGGTCGACTCTAGTTATGGACGGAGCCACCCGAGAGGCGGGGTGGTCACAGGTCCCGGAAGAGTTCCTGCAGTGCCCGATCGCGGACCGCGTGTTGGTTCTGGAGCTGGTCCTGGCGGGTGAGTGTCACGGCCCGGTCGATGATTTCCTGGGCGATGACGACGACCTTGCGGTTGACTTGCTGGCTGTGGGAGCTGATCTGCTGGAATGCTTCGGTCGCGGTGAGGCCCGCGCGGCCCATGAGGATGCCTTTGGCCTGTTCGATGACGGATCGGCGGAGGGCGGACGCGGCGACGGCTTCGTTGGCGAGCTGGGTCCGGTCGGCGTGGATGGAGCGGGTGAGGTCTACGACCAGCGCCCACGCCCCGACAGGCTCGGTGTCCTCGATGATCAGGTCGGCGGAGATGAGGAGTTTGCGGGTGCTGCCGTGGAGGTCGCGCAGGGACGCGTAGACCGAGGATGGTCCGCCGACGCTTGTGACCTTGGTCCAGAACGCCCGGACGGCGTCCCGGTCGGCGGGGTCGAAGTGGGACATGCCCAGTTCCAGGGTGGGGACGATGTCGCCGCGTTCGTAGCCGTGGATCCGGTACAGCTCGTCCGACCAGGTGTAGGTGTCGTCGGCGAAGTAGTGCTCGACAGTGCCGGTCGGGCAGTCGATGAAGTACTCGACACTGGATACAGCGTCAGACATGGCTCCGGACAGGGGCGCGGAGGGATCAAGGGTGGAGGTCATGGGGAAGCCGTTCGACGTGCTCTGATCCGGGCTAGCGTCTTAACTCGAACCTCACAGGAGACTACCAAGACCCGGCTACTCCGCGGCTGCATCACCGCCGACTCGGCCGCTCGTCCACGGGCCCGCCCGCGGCAGGCTCAAACAAGGGGGTGCCGTGCTGAGTTCCCTCCGATGGCCGGCTGCTTGACGACCGGAGGGACTCCCACGTTCGTGCGCGAGGCTCGTCGGTGTATTCCGGCTGAGGCCCGCGGACGGATCCGGGGACATCGTTAGGGGTAAGCCCAGTATGCGCCCCGGAATATGCAGTGCCGCCCGAGGCGCCATCAAGATCAGATGTGTTTATCGCTGTAGGAACCGGTAGGCGTTCTTCAGCGTGTGGTGTTTTTGCCGGGGAGTTCGCCGCTGTTGATGAGGTGGTCGGCGACGTTCCAGAGCTTGATGTGGGCGCGCTGACTGGCTATGGATAGCACGATGAACGCCTGCTCGCCGGTGATCTTGTGGCGTTCCATGAGGATGCCTTTGGCTTGGCCGATGACATCTCTGGAATTGACCGCATTGTAGAGTTGCTGGGTCTTCTCGGCCTGGGCGAAGGCGACGGCGGCGTGGGAGGCGACGAGCAGGCCGATGTTCTCGGACTCGTCAGTGAACGCGTCGGCCTCGTAGGAGTAGAGGTTCAGGGCGCCCAGGTCATCGCCTTCGACCCACAGCTGGATGGAGAGCATGCCTTTGGCTCCGGCCTCGGTGGCGCGCTTGGCGAAGAGCGGCCACCGCGTCTCGGCCGCCATGTTGGGAACCCGTACCGTCCGGTGCTCGTAGGCTGCTTCCAGGCATGGGCCCTCGCCGGTCTCCTCCTGCAGGGCGTCGATGCGCTCGGGAAGATTCCCGGACGGGGCGCGGGATCCGATGTTCTTGCGTCCCAGGACGACACTGACGGAGGCCTCATCGACCCCGGGAATCAGATCGAGGGCCGCGTGGACGAACCCGCCCAGGATCGCGTCCGAGTCCGGCTCCTGCTGCAGTGACCGAGTGAGCTCCGCAAGCTCTGTAGCGAGATCACGCTTCCGTTCCCCGCCCTCGTGGTGTGAGGACGGCATCCCCCGGTTCACCCCGAGTTCCTCATCCATCTTTAACACCTTCTAGAAGTAGGGTCACGAGCAGTACAGGCGGTGATGCGCTCACTGTACTGCTCAGCCTCGGACGCCGGAACCCGCACCGGTACACGAGGCTGAACCAATGAGGGCTCGGCATCTGCCGTCGATGAAGCCTTCCTGACCGTGCAGGCTTCTATGGGGAGATCGGCGTCTGTACGTGTGCGCGGTTCATCGTTCTCCAGGAACCTTGAGTCCTTGACGACCCGCTACGCGCAAGCCACCATTCGCTGGAGCGTGAGGGGAACACGGATGTGCTCAAGGGCCCGGTCATGACGTACCCGGGTCACTTCGTCGGACTTAGTCGTCGAGGTCGAAGTCGAGGTCCAGGCATTCGGGGCTGGTGAGTTCCCGCCACGTCGAAGTAATCCCGGCGGTGGGTAGCGCCGCGGCGATGGGCATACTGTCGACGGCGATGAGCTGTGCCAGGTCCAGTCCGGTCAGCGCCGCGATGTCCCAGATCGGCACCTGGAAGGTGCGGAACGGGCCCAGCGGGGGAGCGTCACCGTCATCCACCGCACCCGGGCGCGGCACATCCGGCAGGTCTTTCAGCTGCGGTGTCTGATCCACGACGTAACCCGTCGCGGCCAACGCCCCGCCGAAGAGGAACACCGCGACCTTGAAGAAGCGCAGAGGAATCTCCACACCCCGGTACACGGGGTCGACGTCGCTGAAGACGGGTCCGGTGAAGACGATCAAACGCCGGCCGTGGTCGGCGGCGTTCTCCAGAAGATACGTCTCCAGGCCCAGCCACAGCTCCAGGCCCTGATTGAACTTCGCGGCCTGCGGGGCGGCGTTGGTGTAGTGGAAGGTGTCCTCGTTGGCCTGGGCAGCTTCGGCCCGGGTGTCACCCCAGACGGCGGAGGCCCGGCGGACGAGGTGCCCGCGGTCGATGTCGTTGCGTGCGTAGACCCGTTCCCCGGTCTGCTGATCCTCCGACAGCCTCGGATCCAACCGCCACTCGATGCCGGACCGGTCGAGGTCCATGAGCTTCTCCCCGTCGATGCCGAGTGCGGTGACCGCGGCGAGGCGCTTATCCAAGCGCATCAGGACGGAGAAGTGGGTGTAGGGCAGCAGGATCGTGTCGACATCGTCCAGGAAGGGAACCGGTACCTGGCGGCCGAGGAACTGCTCGTCGAAGCCCGCACGGGTAGACAGGTCCTCGGTCGTACCGGCGGTACCGGCAATACCGGCGGGGACGATGATGCGAGGCTCGGGCAGGGCGGCATCCATCGGCCGACGGTACCAGCGGCACGTGACAAGCGGATGAACGCGCCCACCAGAGCCCATGCCGCTGTCCATCAGGCGCCACCTCCCACCAAGAGAAACGTCGCCGGACCGGAGATCGCCCCGCACGACCTGATGCCCCAGCACATCGAAGCCCACGTATCACCTCGACTCCAGCCAGGGGGCACTGGGCAGTACTGCCTTCCCGCCTTGACCTGCCCCGCCCCATCCATGATCAACTAGTCAGTAGGCTTACTAGTTGGTCAAGAAGCCGGCCAACCCCTAAGCCTCTCGGGCAGGAGTCGGAATCGCTTGATGCATTAGTCCGACTCCTGCCCCCGCTTCTCGCCTCAATCCTCCCTGCCGGCGGACTGGATCGACGGACCGACCGTGCGGGCGCGCAGGCATCTTCACCGGGGACGGAAGTAGGTGCTCCAGCGGTGCGATGACCTACAAGAGGGCGCTCCGACGAATAAGGCAAGCAGGCTTACTATCAGTGTGCTTAGATATATGTGTACGTGGAGGCGATGCCTTCGCGAAGGAGTTATGAAGAGGCTCTTTCACCGCCCGGATCCGGGCGAACGATCATTGTGCCGCTGTTCCGGCCTTCCACCGTTGATGTCCCGACGCTCCGTCGGGGGCGCACCTCGGAGAAGGTTCCGACGAAGCGGCACGTGGATGACTGAGATGAAAGAAGATCTGACATGGCAGAGAACAATACTTCTGGGGCGAGTACGCCCAGCAGCCGCAGGAACGACGTCGTCGCTGCGGAGAAGGAACGCTTCGGCGGCATCAAGTGGGGCTCGGCGTTCTTCGGCTGGCTCACCGCCATCGGACTGACCGTCCTGCTCAGCGCCCTCGCCACCGCCGTCGGTGCAGGCGTCGGGGCCTCAAACACCAGCGGCGCCTCGGACGCCGCGAACCAGGCCACCCAGAACGCCGAAACCATCGGGATCGTCAGTGGGATCGTTCTCGCGATCATCCTGTTCCTGGCCTACTACTGCGGCGGGTACGTCGCCGGGCGCATGGCCCGCTTCGACGGTGTGAAGCAGGGCGTCGCCGTATGGGTGTGGGGCATCATCATCGCGATCATCGTCGCGATCCTCGCCGCCATCGCCGGCGACCAGTTCAACGTCCTCTCCAGCATCGGCGGCGCCCCGCAGATCCCCGTCGACGGCAGCCTGCTGACCGCCAGCGGCCTCATCGCCCTGGCGATCGCCGTCCTGGTCCCCCTAATCGGGGCCATCCTCGGCGGCAAGGCCGGCATGCGCTTCCACCGCAAGGTCGACCAGGCCGGCATCGACCACCAGGCCGGCATCAGCCACTAACAGCTGGCTTTCAGCCCCACGTCGGCATCACACCAGCACGACCAGCGGCCCCGGCCAGCCCCCGGACGGGGCCGGCGCTCGGCTACAGCCCTACCCATACCGGGAGGGATGCGGGTACGACTGCCCGGTTTCTTCCAGAAGGAGATCTCATGATCACGCAGAACGACATCGACACCATCCTTTCCGGCCGCGGCCACGTCCTGGACTCCCACGGAGCCAAGATCGGATCCGTCGGCCAGGTGTACCTGGATGACCAGACGCAGGACCCGAGCTGGGTCACCGTCAAGACCGGCCTGTTCGGCACCTCGGAGTCCTTCGCGCCCCTGCAGGGCGCGAACGTCAACGGCAACGATGTGACCATTGGGTACACCAAGGACCAGGTCAAGGACGCACCCCGCATCGAATCCGACGGCGACCTGAGCCCCGAAGAAGAGAACCGCCTCTACCGCCACTACGGCCTCTCCGGCCACACCACGGAGACCCCCGGCACCGCCGGCACCACGGGCGGGGACTTCCTCGACAGCGACACCACCTCGGGGACCACGAGCGGGACTGTCGGCTACGAGTCCGGGTTCCAGTCCGGCGACGAGCGTCGCGACCGCTCGAACACCACGGTCGGCCATGACACCTCCGGCCCCACCACCGATGACGCGATGACCCGCTCCGAGGAGCAGCTCCACGTCGGTACCGAGCGCCGCGAAGCCGGCCGCGCCCGTCTGCGGAAGTACGTCGTCACCGAGAATGTCACCAAGACGGTCCCCGTGACGCACGAAGAGGTCCGCGTCGAGCGTGAGCCCATCACCGACGCCAACCGCGGCGACGCCCTCGCCGGCCCGTCGATCAGCGAAGAGGAACACGAAGTCGTCCTCCACGCCGAGCGTCCCGTGGTCGAGAAGGAAGCCGTTCCGGTCGAGCGCGTCCGCCTCGACAAGGAAACCGTCACCGCCCAGGAAACCGTCACCGAAGAGGTCCGCAAGGAAAAGATCGCAATCCTCGACGCCGACGGCACCGACATCGACGGCACCAAGAACAAGCGCTAAAACCCAGCGCTCACCACACGAACCACAAGACTCACGCTAATGGTGGGGTGCTGCGAGAGCAGCACCCCACCATTAGTCCTTAACACCATGAGTCGCCGGGCCGACTAGGTAAGGGTTGCGGGACCATGCACCCGGGCTTCGCTGAACCGGGCAGAGCCAGGGACGTCGTCCTTCAATCGTCGACCCCTGATGGGAGACGGGTAGACTCCGATTACTAAGGGTGCTGATTATTCGGGTCTCAGCCGCACCTCGGTGGAGGGGTTGTGACATGACGAGGTGCATGGGTGTGAGGCTCTGATGGACGGGCACGTGCAGATCAGGATGACCACCCTCGCCCTCGTAGAAGCGAATCTGAGCATCGACGATGTGTGGGTCCGGTACTACGGGTTGGGAGGTGTTATTTCTGCCGTCGAGCTGCAGGCCTATCTGGCCGGCCTGTTGTCTCTGCCCTCGGGGGAGCGGAACCTGGTGGCTGAGGCGACGAATGAGTTGCTCGAGCTGACACCGGTGCAGATCCGGGTGCCGGTCGACGCCGACGATGCAGCGGCGCAATCGGGTGGGGACTCCCGGAGGGAGCTCGGCGCCGCCGGCGCGTTCCTGTTCAGTGCCGGAGAGCAGGAGGATGAGCGCCTGGCCGCCGTGGAGCGGACGCACCTGCTTGATTCCCTGCCTGAGGACCGGTTCGACCGATACACGCAGCAGGCCAGAAACTACTTCCAGGTCAGCTCCTCGACCATCGCCCTGCTCGATGACCGGCGCATGTTCCTCAAATCGGTGCTCGGACCCCTCGCGCAGGACCTGCCGCGGGACATCACGTTCTGTCATACGACGATCCGCAGCGCCGGACCTCTGATCGTCAAGGACGCACTGGAGGACGAACGATTCCGCACTAACCCCCTTGTGACCGGGGATCCCTTCATCCGCTTCTACGCCGGTTACCCGCTGCGGGGCCCGCGCGGGTGGACCGTCGGTGCGCTCTGCGTCATCGACCAGAAACCGCGTGACTTCACCGCCAAGGACGGGAAGTTCCTGCGCACACTGGCCGGCCTCGTCGAGGACGAGATCAACGACTGATCATCACCAGTCCCGCCTGGACGCCCGGCCGGTGCCACTTGCGGATGACACAGCCAGCTGCGTCGACTCCGGTTACTAAGGCCGGGACTACTCTGAGGCCCCGGACGGGGTTGCGGCGAAGTGGGTGCGGATCGGGCCTGTCTGGCCGAGAGAGGCCAGGATGCCTTCGGAGAGGTCCTTGAGCTTCACGTTCCTCGAGTTCGATGCCCGCCGCAGGATGCCAATGGCTTCGTCCTGTCCGCACCGGTTCTGCGCCATGATCGCGCCGACGGCCATATCGATGGCGGTACGGGACTCCATCGCGCTCTGGCGGTTCCGCGCTTCCTCGCCGAGGTGCGCGATCCGCACGGCAAGACGCAGCGACCGCGAGGCATCACGCGCGAGACCCTCGGCGACCAAGATCCCCTTCACGTCGAAGGTATGCGCTTCAGTGGAGTAGAAATCCAGACCCGCACTGGCCCCTGCATCGAGTCTGATCGGGATGCCCAACGCGGAACGGATGCCGTTCGCGGCGATGGCCTTCCGGTACTCCGGGAAACGGGTCTCCGCCAGGAAGTCAGCGACATGCACGGTTTCCCCCTCGCGGGCGGCGCGAAGGCACGGACCGTCGTCGAATCCGAGCTGAATCTCGTCCATCCGCTGTGCTTCCTCGCTACTGCTGGCGACCGACACATTGGAGTGCGGCCGCAGCAGCGTCACCCCGCAGAACACTTCCCCGTACGCGCCGGAGAAAGCTTCGGAGGCCACGGTCACCAGGCCGGTCAGGAACTCCTGGACGTCATCGCTTTCCATCACCAGGTCCTGCAACAGTGCGGTCACAGTGTCCTGCTCGACTTCGCGAGCAAGCTCCCGTTCATCCGGCACGATGGCCTCCTGATTCTCCTGGTCCGAAACGACACGTGCGGACCCCGCCACCAGAGAGACGGAGCCACCCCCAAGAGTACGGCCACGGCATACGGTGCCGCGTCGCGGTCAAAGAGCTCCACCGTCACGCCGCGAGTGGGGCCCAAAGGATTGAGCTCACGCAATCCACCAGTAGGCGATCCTCCTGAGGTCTGACTTCAAGGTGTTGCGTCAGCGGCCAATACCTCGTGCATTTGCGCAGAATCCCGCTTGCGGGCGCTCAGATCGGCTTCCTCAGGTGTCGAATCGTGCGCCTTCGGGCCGGGGCCGGCGGATGGCGAGCAGGAGCAGGATGAAGGGACCGGGCGGGATCAGCGCGAGCAGAACCCACCGGCCCGAGAGGTTCGAGTCGTGAAGGCGGCGGACTGCGACGGTGAAGCCGGGGACGATCGTGCCGATCAGCCAGAGAGCGGCGATTATGAGAGATAACGCCGCAACGGGCGAACTGGGCGCGTCGGTCGGGGAGACGTCGATTAATTCGATGTTCGCGAAGAGTGCAGACCCAAACGGACCGACAGACAAGGTCGGTTGCGATGTCCGATCCGAAAAGGGTGCCGGAACGAGTAGCTGCGTCGTAGCTAGGACGAGGACATTGATGAGCATCCACCACCAGTACTCGCTCCGGCTTGCCCGCCCTCGGAGCTGAAAAGCCCTGCCTGCGAATCTGCCCATCGCCTGTGGAGGTGAACTCCCCGGCAGGGGAGCAGCGTCCATTGCGGTTTCCTGGGTATGCGCCACGGGTGATCCCCTTGCTACCGTCGAGCGTGCTTATCTGCCCGTTACCGAGTACTCCCCGTTCAGTTGTTCCGCGAGTCCTTCGATGTCCCAGGTCGTCGGTTCGCCGGTGGCCACGTCGGTCACATCGACCACCATCCAGTTGCTGCCGCGGGCGAGGTGCACCTCACCCTGGTCCGAGCCAGTCCAGATGTCGAGGGCCGTCTGGAGAGCGTCCTCGTCGGGGTACAGGTCGATCTGCACGTTCTCTGCGCACAGCTTCTGTTCGGATGTCAGCGCGCCTCCGTCTGCCGGCACGATCGGCTCACCTGCCGGCTCGGCGTTGCACCCCAACACCTCGTCCACGGCGGCGTACGCCTCGTCCATTGAGGTGAACGCCGGTAGGGCTTCGGTGTCCGCGTGCCCTGGGGTAGCGCAGCCGGCGAGTGACCCGACTGTGAGGGCGGTGGCTATTGCAGTACACAGAGAACGTCGTTGTTCCATAGTTGTTTCCCCCAAATGACTAGTGAACGCACTCTTCCAGAACCCGGCCGATAGGTGAAGCATCGGGTCGAATTCGGCACGCAAGCCGCGGTATCCCCCGCCGAGCGATCCCTCACCGGCCGTTCTGGTGCTACTCGGTAAGCCAAGATCCGAGCCGCTTACCCTGCTCCTCGGTCAACCAAAAAGAGATCGACTGCTCACCCTCCGAGGTCTCGAGTCCCACGTCGATAGAGAATCCAGACTCACTACCGATGGTCGGACTCAGGCCAAGCGATTGAACTAGTGGTTCAGTGGGAAGATCCTGCCCCATCAGTATCGTGACGGGACCTGCATACGTTTCCGCTAGGAGGGCCCTCACTGGTGTATCCGAATTGGCCATCCACCGCGTCCCAGCCTCCAACTGGTCCTTATGGCCCGAACAAACAGGCACCCCGTGGCCCGAATAAGGTGCCGACGTGAACGAACTCGTTGAAGGTTCGAGACAGCGCAGTACGGAGCAAGCATTCATGAGCAGGATCGTACCTCTAAGCAAGAACAAACAGCCGGGCGCTTACTCGTGAGCGAGAGCAACGTTCGTAAGCCGATCGACCCGCGCATCCGCAGGTCTGCGTGTCACAGGTGCATGTGGACGTGTGCCCACCGCCCGCCGAGGCCGGAGCGCAGTGCTCGCAGCATCTCGGTGACGACCTCCGGAAATGTTCCCGCGGTCACGACCGCGACTCGACCGACGACCGCTGAACCGGTCGTGTCCTGATCCCCTATCAGGCCATGTCCACCGCAGGAGGCGCAGCTGAGCACCGGCTCCCTTCTGGTCTCGTACCAGCCTTTGAAGGAACTCCAGAACGCGTCTTCGTCGAACTCCTCGCCGCACGTGCGGCACGACGGCGGTCCGGCGCTCTCCATGGCGAGGAACATCCGGTGGAACACGTCCGTGGGAGATCGAGATACGACGGCGATCGTCTTCCACCAGCTCGGCTTTGGGCTGCTGGAGTGGTGGTGCCAGGCCGACTGCCATGCCGGGCCGGCCTGGTCGACGATCGCGTCAGGCCAACGGTCATCTCCGGCACGTTCATCCGGCTCGGCAAGGCCACAGCTGCGCAGGAACTCCCTGACCTCGCGCACCCTCTGCTCGGCAGTGTCCTCGGTGGCGTCGAGATCGACGAACTGCTCACGGCTATCTCCCATGCGTCTCATCCTCGCGGCAGAGCGGTCACTGTCAACTCCGGGATGGACCGACTCGACAGACGTCATCTTCTCGGACCCATCGGACGAAGCACAGCCCTTCGCCCGCGCTTCGCATCTCCACTCTTCACGCGTCCCGGCTGGAGGCCCCCGGCGGACTACCCCTTGGACGATGGGGCCCGAGCGGGGGATCGGTTGCGGGGCGGTTTGGCTACGACCCGGCACGCCGATACTCGCGGATCTTCATACCCTGATGTTCTGCTGAGCCCTAGCGGCGGTCGCGTGTCCGGGCGTACCGGCGGGCAAGATCGTTCAGGGCGAGCGTGGCGATGATGATCGACACCGCCACGGCGGCCAGGCCCACGTAGAGCCCGGTCAGCATGGCCATCGGCGAACTCGCATCGGCCAGGAACCTGATCCCGCCGACGGCTCCGACCACCCAGAACAGGGCGACAGCGCTGACCGCAATGAGGGACGGCAAAGCATCCCGATTGTCCCTGAGCCAGTGTGATGGTCGTGCCCTGTTGATCCCCATGAGTGCCATGTTCCAATTCTCCGGTGACAGAACGACCCGAAGGCCGGAAACACGTACCGGAACGGTCACAGTTCATGCGGCCTGTGCACTCAGGTCCGGTGTTCCACACACCGATGACCGTGCGGGGCGCCCGGCGGGTGTGGGGTGCCGGGTGCCGGAGTAAGGCCGCAGCCCACCCACAGGCGGACGGCTTTGAGCTCCACCCTTCGGGCTCTACCCGCCCACAGATGGATGACCGGCATGACGATCTCCGCCGGACCCGACTCATAACCCCTTGGCCCCCGTACCCTCCTTGGCCTCGTTGCCCCGCTGCCCGGGGTGCCGCGATGAGCTCTGCCATCCCCGTGAGGACCGGCTCGTACTGGATGTCTCCACGCCGACGAGGAGGCTGTGCACATCCACCGCTCGCTCGAGGCGTGGTTTCCGGTGTCGGCGGCGTGGTGGGTGTGTGCAGATGGTCAGGATGGTTCCTGCTGTCCATCTGGGCGCGGGACAAGCAGCGAAGCGTGGGGAGCTTGTGCCGTGCCCCTATGGGCAGGAGGCGCACCACGCTTATCGCCCGGAACCGCCCTTGATTCTCCGGAGCTTTGTGCACTGGCCGGAAACATTGGCGACCTCAACCGGTCAATGCACCACCTGGGATTCTGAGGGTATCGCGGACTGGTTGGAGGTGAGGTGGGTTTGGTAAAGGTCGTTGGAGGTGGCCCATTTCAGGACCT
>NZ_JBTNDI010000022.1:0-16150 GCF_054511075.1 Arthrobacter sp. TMS2-4 | reverse complement strand
GCGATGTCCCGCCAGCGGAGTTCGAGCAGGCGTTCTATGCTGGCCAAACCAACCGCCATCAGCTGGTGGGAATCACATAACGGAAGTCTCCATCAAACCCAGAGCGGTTCAGTACATCTGCTGCACATGGGTAGCGCTGATGTTCTTCAGATCACTTTCGAGTACATCGATTACATCGTTTCGGTCTCTGCGCTGAACGCCATCGAGTCGCCAGTGGTATGCCTCTTCATCAGCTTCGACATTTCCGAAAGCAAAGCGCATGGGAGCGGACACTGTCACCGTCTCCCACCCAACCTGCGACTACCCCTCAGTAGTCGAGCTGTACCCCTGTGACGGCCTGTCGTGCTCAAACGGCAGATACATCTTGGCCGTTTGGAACCGTGCTACGACGTCGGCTTCGACGCTTGGCTGCTGCGCCGCTATCGAGGCCGAGCTTCTTCAGCTCGTCCTCGCTCCAGCCGTCCTTCGTTGCCCGGACGTAAGCCTTTTTGTCCTCACGCTCGGCATCGGCAAGCTGCTCGCGCAGCTCATCCACCCGCTTGCGTGCGATCACCAGATTGGTAACGGATGCGATGCGTGAGTCGAGGAGTTTGCGTGCCTGGTCTTTGGTGGTTTCGAGGTCGATGGTAGCCATGATCATCAGCCTAACGTCGTGCACAGACTGCCGCCACGATACACAGCCATCATCGGCCCGCTGGGTAGTCGTGGAGGTACCCGTTAGCAGGGTCATTAAACCAGTCTTCGATGTCGCCGGAGTCGTACCGGACTGTGTTCCGTCCGAGCATGAAGTAGGGCGGTCCGAGGTTAGCCCGCCGCCACTGAGCAAGCTCCTGGCTTGTCACGCCGTACAACCTAACCACGTCCTTTGGTGCCATCATCGTGCCCACCATGAGTCCCTCTTTCATCTTTGCCCCGTTCCTTTCGGCAACGCCGTCATCACTTGGACGCGAAGTGAATTGGCAAGGTGGAGAGGTCGGACCGTGGAATACCGGAGCGAAGCGAGGATATGCCGCGAAAGCCGTCCTTGGAGCCTTGCCAAGAGAAGGGCGGACAGTACATTCACAAGCCGAAACGGAACGGCGCAGCCGGTCGGTCAATCCAGACGCGAAGCGTCGTACCGCTTGCTTGAACACCCCACCCGGCACAAACAGCCGTGCGAGAGGCAAACGGAGCACCAGCGGAGCAAGCTATGCGTTTATGTGCCATAAACGCGGATTCCGCTGGCGCCCATGGCTGAGCGGTGACACACTTGGGGTGTGGGGCCTCCGTTGGAGGGGCGCTGCGCTGGGCCGTGTGGATCAAGAGCGGGGGAGTGTGAGCAGTGTCTGAGCAGGGGAGTGAGAGCTCGCAGGAATCAGGTGAGCAGGAGCCCGCTGCGCGTCCTCCTAGTGCCGCCAAGCGGCATGTGTGGTCTTCCCGGCGCAAGCGCATCGAAGGTAAGACCGTGTACGTGCGGGTCTCGATGTCCGAAATGGAGCGGGCTCAGCTGCTGCAGCTGGAAGCTCAGACTGGTCTGTCGCCGTCCGCGATCCTCGTCGACGCCGCTCTGGGCTCCGGTGACCCGGCCGTGCTGACGGTGAAAAAGCAGGAGGTTGTGACCCTGCTGGCGATCCGTCGTCTCATTGCAACGGCGGCCAACAACATGAACCAGATCGCGCGCCATGCGAACTCGACTGGCGAGGTCAAGAACTACGCTGCTGCAGCGATGCAGGAGACCCGCCAGCTAATGCGTCAGATCGAAGTAAAAATGTACGAGCTGAAGCCGTGATTCCGAACATCACGAAGGGCTCGCGCACCGTCGGTCTGATGAAGTACCTGGTCGGCCCGGGGAAGAGTAATGAGCACACTGACCCACACCTCGTCGCCGGTAGCCCGACGATCATGGCCTGGTTCGGAGACGCCCAGCTGAACGACCAGTCGGCGGTTCTCGCCGCACAGGAGATCGACCTCAACAAGCGGATCAGCGACGTCGAGATGGACCAGCACGTCTGGCACTGTTCCCTGTCACTGCGTTCCGACGAGCGTCCTGTCAGTGGCCGCGAGTGGGCGGACATGGCGGAGAAGTTCATGGACGACATGGGCTTCACCGAGACAAGCGGCAAGGCAGCGTGCCAGTGGGTCGCGGTACACCACGGCACGAGCACCGCCGGCAACGACCACATCCACATCGTCGCCTCCCGCGTCCGCGAGGACGGCACGAAGTGGGGCGACTGGTCAGACTTCCCGAAGGCGCAGAGCGCCGCCCGGAACCTCGAGAAGCAGTTCGGACTCATCGAGCTGGGACAGCACTCCGAGCGTGGTCTGAAGCCCGCCGAGCAGCTGACCGACCGTCGTACCGGGAACGCCATCGAGCCGGCCCGTCACCGTATGGAGCGCGTCGTGAGGGCAAGTGCTGTCGCCTCCGAAAGCGAGGCAGAGTTCGTGCGCCGGCTACGCCGCCAGGAACTGCTCGTCAGTGCCCGCTTCGCTGACGGTGGCCGCTCTGTCGTCACCGGATACTCTGTCGCGGAACGACCACCCAAAGGCATGGACCCGGTGTGGTTCGGTGGGGGGAAGCTGGCAAAGGATCTCACCCTTCCAGCTCTGCGCACGGAGTGGTCCGACACTCCGGAAGCGTCCCAGGAAGCAGCAGAGGAATGGTGGGCTGCCAAGCGCCACCAGCGCATCGTTCACGGGCAGGCCCCGGACATGCTTCGTGGTCCTCGTGCGACGACCGTGTTCGGTCGTGCCATCGACGAGGAAGCCGCACGGAAGCTCTCGCTCGACATGGCCAAGGCTCGCAAGGTCATGTCCTCAGTCGCCCCTGATGATCACCAGACATGGGCACACGTGGCCCGGGAAACCTCCGGTGTCCTCGGCGCCTGGTCGAAGGCCACGGAAGCCGAACCCGGACCCCTTGCACAGGCGTCGCGGGCCCTCGCTCGTTCCGCTCACCGTTCCGGTGTCACGATCAGCACACCCGTACAGGCGCCTCTGAGAATGACCGGTACAGCTGCGTTCCTCCTGGCCGCAGCGACCGCACCGTCACCGGTCGCGCAGGCGCTCATCATGCAGCAGGTCGTGCGCACCATTCGCCTCCTGCGGGACATGCAGCGCAGCAACAATGATCTCCGTGAAGCCCGGGTGCTGACCGACAGTGTGCGTCAGCAGCTCGCCATCGTCGCAACACCGCTGCCCGAGATAGCAGAGCCTCAACTGCCGGCACCTGAAGGGATGACGCCGAAGGCCGTCCGTCCATTGAATGAAGCGCGGCCGACGATCATGGTGCCGCCTCGAGTGAAGCTGCACCAAGGGCACGACCAAGAGATGGGGAGATAGAACAATGAATCACGACGCGCCAGACGGAGCCGACGGACTGTTCCGGCCTCAGCTGCAGTCTGCAATGGCTGTAGCCGGCCGACTTGGGGAAATGCTGGCACGCCAACGTGCCGAACGGAACGAGCAGATGCAGCGCGCCGAGCAAGCGCAGCGCCAGCAGCTCGAGGAACGGTTCGAAGCCGAGCGAGCAGTCATGCGCACCCAACTGGCGGCCGTTCACCAGCCGCAATTTTGGGAATCAGCTCGCCCCGAGGACATCGCCTCGCACTACGCGATGGCGCAGCAGTGGGAGAAGCTCGACACCGTGGCGCTGGCCTCCCGCGAGCAGATGCACGACGAGATCCGCACTAGGTACAAACTGACCCCCGAGGAGTACCTCGAGGCGCACAAGAGCGGCCAGGAGAGCGACGTCGAGCTGGAGCAGGCATCTGAAAACAAGGACGCTCAACGCGACCACGCGGTCGCCGAGCAGCAATCAGGAGAGGTCGCCCGCGGGGACCTCCAGAACGATGTGGATACCCAGAACGCGGCCGCGAACGCGGAGGAGCTGTGGGACTCAGGTGATCGCCGCGCAGCTTTGGCCGACACGCTGATGACCCGGTTCGGGAACGACCCCGCCGCACGCGAAGGAGTCGAAGCATTCCTCGCCGCAGACCTCAGCAACGGCACCCCACCGTCTGCATCGGTCATAACCACCAAACGCCCATTCCAGGGA
This sequence comes from Arthrobacter sp. TMS2-4, assembly GCF_054511075.1. Classification (NCBI taxonomy): domain Bacteria; kingdom Bacillati; phylum Actinomycetota; class Actinomycetes; order Micrococcales; family Micrococcaceae; genus Arthrobacter; species Arthrobacter sp. TMS2-4. Next base: position 12,117 of record NZ_JBTNDI010000022.1, on the reverse strand, counting down.
CGACCGAAGACGCTCCACAAACCAGCCCGTGAGAAGGGCTTTGGCCTCGAGTAAAGCGGCCGAAGGATGGTGACACGGCCAACTGGTCGATGGCCACCCGGGAGTGACCTAATAGCAGACTGGTAGTGGTGTGGTACCAGTTTGGTACCAGTTTGGTACTAAGGAAAGTCACCCGTCGCGCTGATCCGCAACAAGCTTCACCCTAGGACGCGTGATGACTCTGCCCGAATCCTGATGCGGCACCAGAGACGATAACACCACTCGTTACGCGCTTCGGTGGTCATAACCGCAGATGCCAGACAAGACCTTCCACAGGCTGACATCCCTGCAACGAGACGGAGTTCAGTGCTCCTGCACCAGGTCGAGGGGGAGTCGTATCACCGAGTCCTATTCAGCAGATCCTGCAGTAAGTTCTCTTCAGGTTGACATAAGGTCAATTATCGGCGAACAAGAACGTCGCCCTCTTCATGCCCGCCCTTGGTGCCGATCGGCAGGTGGCGATGTACTCACTATGTCCGCCGGATCGGGCCATGTAGCTGGTGAGGCTCCGGAACCCGAGGGCTGAGCCGCGAAGGGGCTCGAGGTCACCGTTGGTCCCCCGGGTGGCCATTGTTGGCTCCTGGGGTCGAAACCCGAGTACGCCGGCTGTGCGTTGTTTCAGTGTCCGGTCGATCCGTCGGATCTTGGTAAGGGCGGGGCGATGCCGCTGGCTACGGCGCTGGTGATGGCGTCGATGACCGCCTGCATCAGCTGCTTGCCCCGAGTTTTGCTCGGTTCCTGGTAGGCGGAGACGATGCTCTGATAAATACCTCAGGTCGCCTGAACCCAGGCCTACCACCCATCCCCAATCGGTTGTGGCGCGAATCACATATGACCGCCGAATCCCTCGGCGGCCCCTTGATAGGGAGCGAAAACATGAGAAGAGATTCCAAGCTGGCTCTTGCAGGAGCGGCGGCTGCAGTACTTACAGCGGTGTCGGTGGGTGCAGGCCCTGTCCTGGCCCAGGACGGTAAAGGACAGAACGGTAAAGCAACGGACAAGTCGGTGACGCTCACGGCCGTGCTGACCGAGCTGAACGGTTCCGGTGCATCCGGCACCGCCACCGCAGTGGTGAAGAACCAGAAGATCGAACACATCGAAGTCCACGCCACAGGCCTGACCCCGGATGCCCCCCACGCCCAGCACATCCACTACGGCAACGATGCCCTGAATGAGTGCCCCACCCTGGCGCTGGACTCCAATGGGGACGGGCGCCTGAACACCGTTGAAGGCGTACCGGCCTACGGCCCCGTTGTCGTGTCGCTGAATACGACTGGGGACACCACCCCGGCCAGCTTCCTTGACGTTGCCCGTTTTCCGGTCTCCCAAGGAGGGGCCTTCAACTACAGCCGGGACAACATCGAATTCACCGACGTCGCCGGAACCGGCTACCCCGGTGCAGGCGGCCTCGGCACAGCTAAGCAGATCGCCGATTCCATCCGGGCAGGCGAGGGCGTCGTGGTCATCCATGGTCTGGACTACGACGGCAACGGGACGTACAACTTCAGCGACCCCGAAGGCGTTAGCGAGCTGACTGCGGACCTGCCCGCCGAAGCCACAGACCCGGCCGTGTGCGGCGTCCTGCGCTGACCCTGATCGAACTGACCGCTGCTGGCGGCGGCCAGACCCAAACTCCCGCCAATGCACCAACCTTTTAGGCAGATATTCCGGTCCAGAGTCCATTAGGGATACTCAGATCCTCAGAGGCCAGCAGTTGACCGTTCTCTAAGCAGTCCCCTATGCCTCGCCGGACGGTGAACCCCGGGTGAACTTTTGTTGAACCGGTAGCGTAACGGTACTAGTCTTCTACCCGCCCGAGAACGGGCTGGATGTCAGGGGTGTGCGGCGAAGATGCGGACACCTGGAACGCGAGGTGTTGCCATGTCTGCCCGGAGTCTTCGCGTACCCCGACGGGTCGGCGTGGTCGTGGGGCGCGTCCTGGTCTACGTCCTGATCTGGGCAGGGCTCGTGCCGCTCATCACTGCCCTAGGGATCCGTTTCTACTGGGGCACGATCTCCGTCAGCCAGATGCTCATGAACCTCGTCTCCGTGGAGACCGACGGCGGAGGCGGATCCATCGTCTGGGTCGGCATCCTGGGGGTCGGCGTCCTGCCCGTGCTCATCACCGTCGGGCTCGCCGTGTGGCAGCACTACCGGCGGCGAAGGCATCGCCGGGTCGACGACGATCCTGGTCCTCGTCGTCCGCAGTGGATCACGCGCCTCGTCTCGACCGCCGTGGTGGCCGCGGTGGTCGTCGGCGGGGCCACGGCCTTCTCCACCACGGTGGGCATGGGGGACTACATCCGGGCGGCGAACTCCGACTACGACCTCGGGGACTACTACGTGGAACCGACCGTCACCAGCGATGAGGACAAGCGCAACCTGGTCCTGATCTACCTCGAGTCCGGCGAGGCCACCCTCGAGGACGACCAGCTCTTCGAGAAGGATGCGTTCGCTCCCCTCAAGGAGGCCACCCGGGCCTCCGACGGCTGGCAGAGCGTGGAGGACTTGCAGCAGGACGAGAGCGGGGGCTGGACCATGGCGGGCCTCGTCGGGACGCAGTGCGGCGTCCCGCTGAAGGCTGGAGGCTCCGCAGCCGGCAGCGCCCCCAGCAACGACCTCGGCGGTGACACCGAAACTTACCTGGGCGGGTTGACGTGCCTGGGCGATGTCCTGGCTCGCCACGGCTACACCAGCGTCTTCATGGGTGGAGCCAATGCCTCCTTCGCCGCGAAGGAGACCTTCCTGAGGACCCACGGCTACTCCGAGGTGAAGGACCTCTCCGACTGGCGCGCCGCGGGCGAGCCGGAGGAGAGTTTCCGCAGCGACTGGGGCCTGAGCGATGAACGGCTGATGGTCCACGCCCGGGACGAGATAGACCGGCTGCACGCCGAGGCGGAGCGGACCGGTGAGCCGTTCAACCTCTCGATGCTGACGCTGGACACCCACGAGCCGGTGTACGTCTACGGCTACTGTGACGTGGACACCCAGAACGTGGTCACCTCTGTGTTCTCCTGCTCCATGACGCAGGTGGCCGGATTCGTGGACTATCTGAAGGAGAAGGGCTACCTCGAGGACACCGCCGTGTTGATCACCGGCGACCACCTCAAGCTCATGAGCGCCGGCAACGCGTTCCACGAGCAGCTGGACGACCACGAGAACCGCACCATCTTCAACCGGATCTGGGTGCCCGGCGGGGCGGCCCCGCTGCGCCCCCGGGTCGACCAGCTGAATCTGTACCCGACGATCCTGGAGGCCGCAGGCCTGACCCTGCAGGATTCTGAGGCGGGGCTGGGCGTGTCCGCCTTCGCCCCGGAGGTCCCGGTTGGTTCCGCCCAGGCATTGAAGCCGGACCTCTACGCCGAGCTGCTGGACGCGAGTTCCCAGCAGTTCTATACGGAGGCCTGGGCTGGCGAGGCCGCCCCGTAGCGCTGCCCGTCCCCGACCCCACGGCGCGGCAACCCTGGCACGGATGACGAGTTCATGTCGCTGTCGAAGACTATTAGGACGAGCCCTAACAGAGCTCCTGGGATCTCTGTGGCGAGCGGTCGAATGCTGCGTGGCAGAATGAGGACGTGACCATTGCCGCATCCGGCTGCCTTCGTAATCGACCCTACATAGGCCTACGTGTCGGTGCCCTGTCCGCGGCCCTCGTCGTCCTTACGTCTTGTAGCGCTCCTGCGGAGTCAGATTCGATCCTGGGGGCTGAAAGCTCAGTGACGGCAGGGGCAGCTGAAGCATTGCCGACAGCCGAGGAGCCCAACGAGGATGTCTCGAAGCCATCTATCTCGTCCTTACCGTCGGGCCCTCCATCGTCATCAGCCCCGAGTGGCACTTCAGGCCCCATTTCTATGGAACTTTCGGATGACGAAGCCGTCATAATTGCGGATGCCGTTAACCGGGAATTGCAGGCACTTGCGGATGGTGAGAATGCAGGGAAGCGTGATCAGGTCCGCGGTGCCATTGAGCAAGGATTTGCAAGCGCCGGATCCATACCGGAGATGGTAGAGGTGTCGATCGATCGCACTCCGACGGGACTCGATGTGGACGCTATTCAAGGTGCTGGGCTAATTGGTGAACGCTGCATCTTTGGTGAACTACGTGGAAAGGCTGTTTCGACGGTGGTGCTGCCGGTTCTAGTTTCGGGGCGCTGCTTTATCGGAGATCAGCGCTGAGATGGACTCCTTACGAGGATGCTAGAGGTAGTTCCTGCTTGTCAGCCTGAATCGGTTAACTGCTGAGGGACCGGAGGAAATGGCTGGTCGTTGCCCTGGCAGGCGATTCAAGCGCTGATGCCGTAGTTGCTGACCACCCAGAGCCGCCAAACACCTCTCGTCATTTCTGCCGCAGTGGTTTGAGCGCTCAAGGCGGTGGGGAAAAGCTGGTCAAGCCGTGTTTCTAGCCGGCATGTGCCTGTCGACCGCAGGTATTCGCCACTCAGTCTTAGCGAGACCGACCGTTCGCGTCAGCTCATCCAGTGCGTTTGATACTCCGGGTGGTCCTTCCACGAGAGAGCCATCAACTCGAGGATTTTGCGCGTGCAGTCCTGCTCCCCCGCCGGTATTCCTGCCTCCTCCCCTGCCTGTTGGTGGTTCCGGTCGATGCTCTGCACGTGGGCGGCCAGACGCTGCTTCGCGACGCAATCCGCAATGACCTTCTGCGGGTTGTGGTTCACAATGTGGCAGGCTAGCGGGTCCATCAGCAGTTCATGCCCAGCCACGTCCAGTGGCCGATCGATGTCAGCCACGTGCCGGGTTTTGACGTGGGCTCCGAGGATGCCACCGACACCGGGATCGTGCAACGCCTGATAGGCGAGGTCGTAATCCTCACCCACGCGGGCGAGGACGAAGGCAGCCAACTCATCCATCCGCCGAGCCTACGAGTTGATGCTGGGACTACGCAGGGAATGAAGACAAGCCGCTGCACCTGTCGTCGCATCGTTGTGTTGGGATGGTGGAAGTTCGCCCGTAGGCGGACAACTTGAAGCCCGCTCCTGCCGGGTTCAACCCCCGCACGCAGGTTAATGACCCGCAACATTCCCTTCAAACCTATGATCAAACTTTGCAATAAGTAAACGTGCGTCCTGTTTCCGATCTGAACGACGATCGCCGGGTATAAGGAGAATTGGCCGCGACAGCGTAACCGGTCGACATCTCCAATCTCTGCTCTGCCCAATGGGCGAGCACTAAATACGGGGCGAAAATCGGACATCAAATTATTGGTTCATGTAGCGAAGTGGGTTAACCTGCGCTTTCCCGATACGTAAAACAGGGTGTGCAGTCGGATCAACCGATAAGCTGGTGCTTACACGTCAGATCAAGCTCCGCGCATGGATGCAAGCTGATCCCGCAGGTTCTTGCGTAGGTGCCACCGCACGAACGCCGCCCGGAGGGCCACCAGCCATGCCGCTGCAAAGGCAGAGGCGCCGACCCAGAACACTGCAGTCGGGGCAATCTGAGCTGTGAGCGGAAGGCCCAGCAACCGCGGAGCCTACGACCACAACGTGCACCCGAGCCACACGGCCGCGAGGCCCGCCGCGATGAGCATCAGCGGCTGGCCTCCGGCGCGCCTGCCGTTGCTGGAAAACCCGATCGGCAGGAAGCTGAACCCGACGAGTGTCACCACCGGCCCCCACGAAACCAACTGTCCTAGCAGTGCGCCGAACAAGATAGCCAAACCACCGGCCATGATGAAACGCCGGTGCTTTAACGGCAGATGTACAGCCTTCGGGCCCTCCTTCAGTAGCGCCGAGGTAACAGCGGAGCGGATATCGTCTTCGCTGGGCATCTGGACCAGGATTTGTGCGCTTGATGAAGCGTCGGACGTCGAGGGACCCGCAGTGCGCGCGATGACGGTAAACCCGTTGACCTGAAGCCGGGGAGGTTCGGGTACCTCTGCCAACGAACCAGCCTTCTCCCTCTTAGGAAGGACACGACTGACGTGCTCGTAAGGTGCGATGGCATCAAGAGCCCGCTCAGCTCTCCGCCGCAATGTCGCTGCCAGCGCGGAGTTTTTGACCTGTACGAGTTCGACCTGCATTAGGGCAGTGACCTGTTCTGTTCGCCACCAAAGATCGGCGTTATCTTGATTTTTCGTTTCTCACGCGTAATGTCCCGGCGTAGAGTCAGTATTAAGGGTTGTTCCGGAAGCGGTTTAGGAGTGATTGCGGGAACAGGCGGGCTTTGATTCGAGCGGACCGAGGGCTGCCCCGCTGCAGAGCGCGTTTGACGGCGTCGACGTCGTCCCACCGAGGCGGTGCCACCGGCCGGGCGAACGTCACGACCAGGCGTGAGGGACCACCGGTGGGTGCGCCTTTGGGTAGGTTGTTGGCGTACTCCTCGTATTCGTAGCTGGTCCGGAGCCTGCTCAGAGATGTAGCAGGCCCGCCCTGCAGCCCGGCATCGCGGAGGAGGCGGCCGGCGAAAGTGCGGGGGGTGTCGGTGGGCTGGAGAGGGTAGCCGTAGTCACCGGCGATCTCCGTCGTCTCGGCCCATGCGGCGGTGGCCGCACCGTGACTGTCCGGGGCGGCACCGTTAACCACGACGGCACGGCGCCTGGACCGCGTCCTCACCGTCCGCAGGAGGAACGGAACCAACGCCAGCAGCGCGATCCCCGCAACAGCAAGCGGGCCGACCATGAGCCACGTCTGGTCCTGCGGGCCGGTTGCTTGGGCACCATCGGTGTTCTCCGAAGCTTCGGCTGTTGGGTCCGTCCGGTCCGCATTGCCAAGGGCCCCGCCGGGGTTCAGGGCGTCGGTGTCGTCCGCGCGCGGCCCCACAGGCGTGAACGCCTGCTGCGCGTAGGTCGGCACGACACCGCGGGACGGGGTCGGTTCGAACCGCACCCAGCCCACGCTCTCGAAGTACAGCTCGGGCCACGCGTGCGCGTTGCGGGAGTCGACGACGAATTCACGCAGTTCCGTTCCCTCCGGGCCCTCCTCCGTGTCACCCGTGGGGCTGCCGGGCGTGTAGCCGATGGCGACGCGGCTGGGGATCCCGGCAGCACGCGCCATGACGGCCATGGTTCCGGCGTAATGCACGCAGTACCCGGACTTCGACTCGAGGAACCGCGCCATCACGTCCATGCCGCTGCCGTCGTACCCGCCGTCGACAGGCGCTTCCTCCGAGTAGCTGAACTCAGGGCCGCGCAGGTAGTTCTGGATGGCGAGAGCTTTGTCGTAGGGATTGACGAAGTTTCCGGCGACTTCATCGGTCATCGTCCTGACGATGCCTGGGGTGTCATCCGGCAGTTGGGTAAACACCTCGGGGACTGTGTTCGTCTCCGAAGGCCCGATGGCTTCCAGGCCCTCGCGCGTGAGGTCAACTGAACGGCTCTCGACGAGGTATCGCTGGCGCGCCGTTGAGCCTCCGTCCCTGGCGAGGATGGACAGGTTGGCCGGATCCCACGCCCATCTTCCTGTGAGGCCCGTGATGCCCACAGGAGCGTACGGCGCCAGAAGCCAGGGGCTCGCGTAGCTCTGCGTCGTGATGCGCGTGAAAACCGTGCTGCTCACGGGCGGGCTCGCGGGGGTACCCTGCTCCTCACCGATCTCGGCCACGCCTTCTTCCCGGTCACCGAGCCTTTGGTCGGGCTCCCACCGGCGTCCGCTGAAGTCCTCGAGGGTGGTTGCGCGCAGGTACAGGGGGCTGTCCGAGTTGGTGGCGTAGGTGATGCGTCCAAAGCCTGTGGGATTGCGCAGGTCGTTCCCGAGCGTCACGGCCGGATTGAGACCGGTGGCATTACCCCAAATATTCATGCGCGCGCCCTGCGGGAAGGCGCCAGAGTTGAAACCGGGGATGAACAACGGCAAGACTACGGTCACCGCTACGGCCGCCGCACCGATGATCATGCTCCGGCCCGCGAAACCCGAGGACGCCCGCGCGCCGCCCGATGCGAGCCGGTTCTCGCGCCACTGCGCCACCGCGAGGAGCAACAGGAAGACCAACGTGGTGGTGATGAAGGCAAACATCCCGACGCCGTTGGGCTTCACGACGGCTGGAACGATCATGACAGTGAAGAGCCCGAGGCCGCTCCCCGCTGGCATCCGCATGGTCGTCGCGAAGATGTCCACGATGATGGCGATGATCCCCAGTGCGGCGCAGATAATAAAAAGGATCCCGGCATCCGGCAGTACGGGGGCTACCTGCGAGACCACCGTTTCCTCGGCCTGGGCGAGGAGCCGCCGCGGCTCGAGTAATGTTCCGGGCCCCGGCACGACGCCGAGAATGCTCTGCCGCGGGAAGAACTGGGCCGTGAGGGTGCCGACGAGCGCGAGCACACCCGCGAGGGGTGCCAGCACGCCGCTCAGGCGGAGGGCTCGCGTCAACGCCATCGCCAGCAGCACGGGGACAAGTGTGCGGACCACGGGCAGGAACCACGTCCACGGTTCCACCACTCCGTTTAAGCCCGTGGCCGTGGCGAGCACGGCGAGAAGACACACACCGGTAACGGCCCAATGCCACGGGTCACCGTCTGTGGGGCCTCGCGCTGTCGTCTGCTCGAACGATGATGAAGAGCCGGCCCCAGGGCGGGTAAGAGTCGAGGTCATGCTAGTCCCCTGGTTGAAGCTCCGGCGGAATGAACGACTGCTGGGATGGACGTTGCACGGCAGCGGGTCGCTCGCGATCGAGGACGGCATTCGACTGCGATGAGTGATCCGTGGCACGAGATAGACCTGTTGAAAAACACCATCAGGAACCGTTGATTTAGGAGGAGTGCGCGCAGATGACGGCCTACATCGTCGAGACGCAAGAACAACCGCAACCTGTTCACCTTGCAGTAGGACAGGCCAGGCTAAGCGTTCTATCCCACTACTACTGTCAACATGCTCCGAGGGAAATAAGTTCCGCCTGCAGACGGACTTCTCGTGGTCGGAAGCCAACAGGTCCTTGTGCTGCGATGGTTGCTCGCCCAGAGTTCTGGACGCAGGTGGGTGCGTGCTGTGCCGGCCCTTCCGGCTTTTACTCCGGAGCTCGGCTAACTACGACGAGCCGTTCAGTGTCTTCGGGCCTGCGTTTCTCCTCCAATAGATTGCCAGCGCTGGTTGGCTCCCTTAACCCGGCCTGCGGCCACCGAGTCAACGGCACTGGTTGTTCCGCAACAGCAATCGAGGTTGGTGCTGCTTGACTAAGCTAAGTGGGTCCCGCGCCACCGCAGGGATTTCTATCCCGCGTAGAATTGCGGCTGGCGGGCAGCCCCTGATCCGCTGAGAAGCTTCGAAAGTGGTGTGTGTGTTTCCTACCCTCAGTCTGGCCGCAGCGACGACACCGTCGGGTGACCCAACATTGAAACCGGGTCTGGACCCGGCGTCGGTCACCCCAGGTACGCTCGGCTTCCTGTCGACCCTGTTCATCGTCGTGCTGGTAATTCTCCTGATCCGAGACATGACCAGGCGCATCCGGCGGGTTCGGTACGCGGCCGAGGTGCAGCAGACCCGCACGCAGCGCGAAATGCAATCCACAAGCGAGAGTCTGCCCGCTGAGCCCGGTGAGAGGCCGGAGCCCCTGCACGGCGTAGACGCTACTGATCCTCCCGTGCCCGGTGGTAAACACGGCCCTAACAACCGCTGAGCCCGGGAGGGAGAAGGGCAACCGTTCAGTCGGAATAAGTCGATCCGACTGAACGGGCCCTCGTAACCAACCAACCCAGGAGTGCTCAAACCCAGCTCACAGCGGTCATTCGCATGCTCAAGGAAGGCGATGACTGCAAGGACGTCATCACTCAGTTCGCTGCAGTGTCCAAGGCCCTCGATCAGGCAGGATCCGCTCTCATCGCTGGCGATCTTAAGCAGCACATCGTCTGCTTTGTTTTCTTCCCTGTCTGGCCGGAGCTCGGGAAAACCGTGCGAGGACGCTACGTGCGCGCTGCTCGGGACAGCGGCGGATCCCGAAGGTTAGGCCTTTGTGGCTTTCCAGCGGCGGGCAACCATGAAGGAGCGGATTCCGAGTACTACGTAAACGATCAGCAGGACGAAGGTGATCGTGCTCGTAATCACAGCTGCAGGCCGCTCCGCCTCGCCGGCAATGAGTGCGCCCAGCTGCATGACGTTCATCGTGGTGCCGAGGATTCCAAGCACTGCCACGACCAATGCGATGTGGACGCCAAGCTTCGGATTCTTCAGTCCGACGATGCCGGAGACCAGGATAATGGCTCCCAGGATGGCCGGAATCAACGCCGTCCAGCTGACGAATGCAGTCGCGATGTACGAGATGAAGCCGAGGACGATAAGGACGACGCCGAGTCCGATGGTGATGCGAGGCATGCCGCTCCTTGTGCAGAGGGTGGCTGACAGTTTCTTCTACACAGTGTAGTAGACACTGTGGCCCTGTCGGCATTGTGGCGGAGTCAAGAAAGCGCTCCTGCGCGCAGAGCCATGTGCATCAAGCTGCAGGGACATCGGCGTATCAGGCATCCGGAATGCCTACATGACAAAGGCCTGATCTGGGCATTGGAATGACCAGAACGGCAGTGAAACCGGCTATCTCCTAGGAATGGCTCGCCGAAGCCGGGCCGAGCGAGAAAACCGTTGCAAATGATGCCAGGGCGGAGAGGATGACAGCTCCTGTCACCATCTCCAGAGACCATAGAACGCCCTGCTCCATATCCGTAACTAAAATCTGCCCCGACCACAACAGCAGGGGAAGTAGTGCGGCAAGCACAAGCTCCTGTGCACGGAGCGACGCGTCGAATCGTCGTAACGCGCGAAGGACGACATCAACGAGTGCTCCCGCCACGAGGGCGGCGATCACGGTTCCCATCTCCTGAAAGTTCATAAGGACCAACGCCAACAGGGCAACCGATGTCACTAGGAGAATTGCGGTCCCCAGTCCGGCGAGTCGGACCCGGATCAGATAGCTCAGGGGAACAACCACAACTAATGAGGTAATCACGTAGCTTGCCAGACCCGTCGCAGCGATACTTTCGGACATGATGTGCGCATCCGTACCCTCAGGAGCCCGCAGGACGGCGAAGGTTGCCGAATCCGTGATGAACCCGGACAGGAAACTGAGAGAAAAGGCCGCAATGGCAGTGATCCCCAGCACCGCCAGCGTGGGCGGCAAACGCGTCAACAACGACAAGGGGATAGTTCGAAGGCGGAACGCTCGAACGGGGCCGGATAGCAGTAGGACGCCGCCGACAAACAACACGAGATGGGCGGGACTCAACAGCGCGTCGATTCCGAACTCCACCCCGAAGATTTGATGCCAGATCATGTCCCCAACACCGCCGGCGGCGAATAGTGCCGCACCGCTGATCGCAAGGCCGTAGCCAGCGGGTATGACGCCAAGGCGATGATGTCCACAACGTGTTGCCGCGCGTCTACTGATGACAGCCAGCCACGCGATGAGTAGCAGCAGACCCCCGTACAGGGCGGCGTGCCACGGGGTGAAAAAGGAGTCAGGAAGGTCAAGAATGTGTGCTCGGCCGTCGAAATAGACGGCGGTGACGACGAGAAGACCGAATACAGCTGCGACCAGGTCCTCGGATGTAGACGTGGGAGACGTGCTCTGCGGGACGGTCACGCCGGAGCGCTGCTCGGGGTGTAGCGACTCGCTTCGAGAACCCAAAACCATGCCGACATCCTCCGTGACGTGAACAAGGAAGCCGCGCAACCCGGGCCGCTGCGATAGTCCCGGTTCCGGGGTTCTTTTCCTGGCCTGCTGGCACGTCAATGTTCTGGAAAGAGACGGGGTGCGCCCACCGTGCAGTGGCATCCCGGACCACCATCGTGATACCCCTCGGGAGTATATGTCAATGCTCACGTTGCCCTGCTTGGGGGGGGCTCGTAGGGCTGCGCCCTGCGGAGGCGGAACTCCTGGCGTAGAAGAATTCCCTCGCTGAGCGAGGCGAACTGTACGACCGGACCAGTCGAGCGGCAGCGTACCTGTATCCCAGCTATTCAGGGGACATCCGCGCAAGGTCACTTACAGGACTGCACTACCGGTCCGGTCAGGGGCGCAACCGACTCGGTCAAGTCCCTGGTGGTGGTGTAGCGGTCGGTGATCCTTTTCTTTGTTAGGCGCTGAGTTCGAGTGTGGTGTCGGTGGGCTCCTCCGTCCCGGTGTCGGTAAGAAGTGT
>NZ_JBTNDI010000021.1:0-17317 GCF_054511075.1 Arthrobacter sp. TMS2-4 | reverse complement strand
CACACTTCTTACCGACACCGGGACGGAGGAGCCCACCGACACCACACTCGAACTCAGCGCCTAACAAAGAAAAGGATCACCGACCGCTACACCACCACCAGGGACTTGACCAGAGCGCACTGAGAAGCAACCATCAGCCCACCCGGTGATCCTCAAAAAATCGGCAGGCGCCTGATGCAGTCCCGGGCCCCACCAGGTGTGGCCCGGGACTGACGCGGTGACGGAACCTACAAGAAAGACTGGCGTGAAAAAAGAAGAGACGTCGAAAGACGATCAGAAGCTGTCATTGGTTGGATCTGTTGCCCTCGGCACGGGGGTCATGATCGGAGCCGGAATATTCGCCTTGGTCGGACAGGTCGCCGAGCTGGCCGGTGGCTGGGTTCCGTGGGCGTTCCTCGCCGGTGCCGTCGTCGTCGGTTTCAGTTCGTATTCCTATGTGCGCTATTCCGCGACGAACCCGTCGTCCGGCGGTATCGCGATGCTCCTCAAAGCCGCGTATGGTCCCGGCGTCGTCGCGGGTTCCTTCTCCCTGTTCATGTACGTGTCGATGATCATGGCCGAAAGCCTGCTCGGGCGAACCTTCGGCACGTACCTTCTCAGAGCTTTCGGGATGCAGTCCTCGGCACTCTGGGTACCCATTCTGGCCGTGCTTGCCATAGCCGCCGCAGCGCTGGTGAATCTGGTCGGTAACCAGTGGGTAGAACGTTCAGCGACCATCACCGCGGCCCTGAAAATCATCGGCATAGCCGTTCTTGCTGTTGGTGGGATCCTTGCCGCTGGTGTTTCCTCGTTGGGTCGGTTGTTCTCGACAGCGCAGCGAACTCCACCCGAGTCTGGTCTTCTCGGATTCCTGGCCGGGGTAACCCTCTGCATCCTCGCCTACAAGGGCTTCACGACGATCACGAACCAGGGTGGTGATCTGCGCCGTCCTGAGCGCAACATCGGCCGCTCCATCATGATCTCCATCGGCCTATGCACGGTGCTCTATCTCCTGATCACGGTAGCCGTCACCGGAAGTCTCTCCGTCCCCCGGATCGTGGAGGCCAGGGACTATGCTCTCGCCGAAGCAGCTGAGCCTGCCTTCGGCTCATTCGGTGTGATGCTCACTGTCATCATCGCCGTCATCGCAACACTTTCCGGGCTTATTGCCAGCCTGTTCTCTGTTTCCAAGCTCTACGACATGCTCCGCGAGATGGGCCAGGCGCCAGGGCTGCCCGGGCACAAGGCACACCAGTCACTGTTCATCACAGCCGGGCTCGCGATCATCATGGCCGCCTTCTTCGACCTCTCGCAGATCGCTTCCCTCGGGGCGATCCTTTATCTCACCATGGACATCGCCATCCACTGGGGCATCATTCGGCACCTCCGAAACGAGACTGGCGCCAACGCCTGGGTTCCAGGTGTCGCGATCGTGCTCGACGGTGCAGTCCTGATTCCCTTCCTGCTCCTCAAAGCTCAATCGGATCCGACCACCCTGGTCATCACCGCCGTGGTCGCCATCGTCATCATCGCTACCCAATGGGTGATAGTGCGTCATCACGACCGAGCTTCAACTGACTCCACCACGTGAGGTCAGGGAATAAGCCCGTTGTGAGGACGTGATCAGTTCCGATGAAAGGAGTTTGATATGACGTGGATTTTCACCGTGCTGGGATTCATCATCATCGGAGTCGGGCTCAGGGATGTCTTCCACACCCTGCTCCATCCCAGCGGCCAGGGAGGGCTAACCAAAGCCGCTATGAACAGCACCTGGAGAATCTCCAAGCCGCTAGGACTGAAAGCAGCATCCTTGGCCGGGCCCTTCGGTATCGTGGCAGTGATTCTGCTGTGGGCGGCACTGCAGATCCTCGGGTGGGCGCTGGTGTATTACCCCCACGTTCCGCAGGGTTTCACGTACGCCGACGGCATCAACCCTTCCCGGTATCCCGACTTCATCGAAGCGCTCTATATCTCAACTGTCACGCTGTCGACCCTCGGCTTCGGAGACGTCATCGCCACCGACCCCTGGATCAGGGCGCTATCACCTGCCGAAGCACTGATCGGTTTCGCCCTGCTCACGGCCGCAGTGTCATGGTTTCTGCAGCTCTACCCTGCCCTCGCCCGTCGTCGGGCCCTCGCACTTCGCCTCACCGTCCTCCGGGATGCGATGTACCTGCAACACCTGTCTGAGTTCACACCCGAGACGGCCAGCCGCGTCCTCGATGGCATCACCGACGGCATCATCCAAACCAGGGTGGACCTCACCCAGACCAGCGAGTCGTATTACTTCCGTGAATCAACGGCCGCAGCATCGCTGGCCACGTCTCTCTCCTACGCGGTAGCGCTGAGCGAACTCGCCAAGGACTTGGCTGATCCGGAGGGGCGGGCATCAGGTCTGGCTCTGCACCACTCCCTCCAAGACCTCAGCATCCTCATGGGTGACTCCCTGGGAATCAAGGGATCAACAGCCGATGGTACGTTCCAGTCGTATGCGTCAGACCATAAGTACGACTATCACCCGTAGGGCCCCCTGTAGGTGAAGGGAACATTCGCTCGGGAAGCAGAGCACTCACTAGATGGAGTGGCGTTCCTGAGAGCTGTCAGCGGTGGCTTTTCAATGGATCGTCAAGCGGAACAGGCGGGCCACGTCGAGGAGGTTCGGGTCGGTCTTTTCGATCGTGGTCTGCTCGTGGATGAAGGTCTCGGTGCCGGCGAAGATGGCCCAGCACTCCTCATGGTCGAGTTTGGAAACGTATCGGATGCCTGAGTAGTTGTAGAGACCTTCGTCGTCGAGGGACGAATACGCCCAGCGCGCGATTTCACGGGTGAGGAGCCGGTTCATCCCGCGCACGTCGGGGACATCGAGGGTTTCCACGCCCAGCGGTTCGAGCTGCTCACCGATCTGACCAAGGATGTACTGGCGGGTTTCGAGGTCCTCGAGGTCAATGAATGATGCAGGGTTCGTGGTGCCGACGGTGAAGAGGCGGCGTTCGTCCCGCCAGGACGCCGGGATGCTGTTGGGCGGCATGAAGCCGCTGGGGTCATCGTGCACGAGAGCCGCCATCTTGGGGGACACTCTCTTGCCCGCGAGGGTTTCCAGATAGGAGCCTCGCGGACTGGTGGCGCAATACAGGACTCCGCCGCCTGGCACGTCGAAGCGGTTCCCGGCATCCGGAAGGAGGGCGTCGTCTGGGGCGATCTCGGAGAAGCGCTGTCCAGAGGGGATGAGGGCGACTCGCCAGACCCTGTCGGGGATCTCGACCGTTCTGGGTGTGAGCGAGTCGCCCGACGCCATGCTTTACCCTCCTGCCCGGTATGCGCGGGCGGCGGCCATCGCTTCACGGGTCCGGTTCTCGGCGATCGCTTCAGCGGGCGACATGTCGTCGAGCTGGCCGTTCATGCCCATGAACCACGCTCGGACGGTGTGCGGTGACTGTGGGGCTTGAGGGTCATGGGCGAGGAACATGAAGATTTGGTAGGCGGCTCTGATGCGCCGTTCCACGTCCAGAGACTTCGGTAGCTGCTTGGATGCCATCCATCGGGTGACGGTTTGCCGGTCTTTGCCGGCGATGAGCTGTGTCAGGGCTGGACCCAAATTGTCATTGAGCACGGTGACCATGTCACTGAATCCGGTCTCGAACTCATTGCCGGGTGATCCTGTGGCGCTGCCGCGGCCGTGCCGTGTCCTGGTGGTTACTCCGTCGCCCATGGTGGTCCTTCTATCGCGGTGTCGTGGTGGATCAACTACACGTTACCTATATATACATGTAAACGAGTACCAAACGACATATGTTCCGACACTCGTATGTAGCCGTTCTGATACTTGTGTCGACGAGGACTCCCTCGTGTACCGACGATGGCTCTCTCGGAAACAGCACCGCACGGGCTTGTTGCGTAGTGTCGTTCTTTATTCCGCGCATATAGGGAGGCTGTGCAGGCCCACCGGTCACTCGAGGTGATCCACCCGGTGTCGGTGACGCAGGTGGGTGTGTGCAGGCGGGCTGCTGGTTCCTGCTGTCCATCTGGGTGCGGGACAAGCAGCGAAGCGTGGGGGAGCTTGTGCCGTGCCCTTGACGACGCTCCTATAAGAGTCAAATGACGAAGAGGTGGAGGTAGCTAACATCGTCGACGAAGTGAATAGATGCTGTGCTTCGTCTTCCCGCCTCCTCTTAGTACATCACCTCATGTACCATCGAGGGCATGGAGACGTTGACCCACTATTCTGTGCTCGCTCGATTCGGGTACGCCTTGTCGGATCCAGTTCGCGCTCAGGTGCTCCTGTCTTTACGGGATGCGCCGTCGTATCCCGGTGAGTTGGCCGAGCTGGCAGGAGTGTCCAAGCAGCGGCTGTCGAACCACCTGACGTGCCTGCGGGGGTGTGGTCTGGTCGTTGCCGTTCCTGAGGGAAGGCGCGTCCGGTACGAGCTCGCGGATCGAAAGCTCGGTGACGCTCTGACGGCATTATTGGCCGTTGTCGCGGTGAGCGAAGCACAGTGTTGCTGCACTACCCAGGCAGACCACGTCGATGGAAAGGTTTGCTGCTGATGAGCACTCATACCCACGTGGAAGCAGCCCGGCAGGGTCCGACGGGGGAGAGACGCGCGGTCCTGTCGCGGCGGATCCGTCTGTTCGTCGCGGCGACCATCACCTACAACGTCATCGAAGCGGTCGTTGCGATCAGCGCCGGTACGATCGCGTCCTCGAGCGCCCTGATCGGGTTCGGCCTGGACTCGATCGTCGAGGTCCTCTCCGCGGCCGCCGTGGCGTGGCAGTTCGCTGGCCGTGACCCGGAGGCCCGAGAGAAGACCGCGCTGCGGCTGATCGCCTTCTCGTTCTTCGGTCTCGCCGCGTTCGTGACGTTCGACGCCGTCCGGTCCCTCCTCGGTGGGGCTGAGGCCGAGCACTCCCTGGTCGGGATCATCCTCGCCGCAGTGAGTCTGGCGGTCATGCCGTTCCTGTCCTGGGCGCAACGCCGGGCCGGCCGTGAGCTCGGGTCCCGGTCCGCCGTCGCGGACTCCAAACAGACCCTGCTCTGCACCTACCTGTCCGGAGTCCTGCTGGTGGGTCTGCTACTCAACAGCACTCTCGGCTGGTCCTGGGCCGACCCGATCGCCGCCTTGGTCATCGCGGCTGTCGCCATCAAGGAAGGCCTCGAAGCATGGAAGGGCGACTCGTGCTGCGCCCCGTCCTTCGAAAACCTCGACACCCACGACAGCGTTGACACCGAGGGAACACTCCGACCGGTGACACGGACTCGTGCTGCAGCACCAACAGCACCGATACCGCCAGGACGACCAACACCGCAGGTGTCGCGGTAGCTGCTACGCCGGGCACTACGGCGGGAGCCACCGCGCTGACGTTAACGACCCGGCCTGCTGCGATGAGCGCCCCGACTGCACCAGCTGTTCCGGTAGTTGGCGCATCCTGCGCCTGCTGCACGCACGACTAAAACACGAGAAGCACCAAGCAGCGTCCTATTTACTTGGCTCGCCTGTTGCATCACCGTTCCTCTGCATTCCAGGGTCCGTATTCAGCACTCGGTGTTGAGCGCTGGGTGAGCAGGTCCGGGCCTAGGTGTACTGCCCAGGGACGTTGGTTTATGTGTGACGTCTTGAACTGACGAAGACCTCCGGTGGAGGGTGGAGCTGTCTAGTTCCCCACTACCCGTCCGGAGGTCTTCGTGTCTCACGCTAATGCTGCTCTCACCCCGGTTCAACGTCTGCGGATTGGGAGGCTGATCGTCGACGACGGTTGGACTGTCTCCCGTGCGGCTGTGTTCTGTCATGTGTCGTGGCCGACCGCGAAGCGGTGGGCGGACCGGTACGAGGCGATGGGCCGCGGCGAGATGACAGACCGGTCCTCACGCCCGCACCACACCCCCCACGAGAACCCCGCCAGCCCTGGTGCGGAAGGTTGTGCATCTGCGGTGGAAGAAACGCCTCGGACCCGTCGGGATCGGTGCTCGTCTCGGGATGCCGGCCTCGACCGTCCATGCGGTGCTGACCCGCTGCCGATTGAATCGGCTCCGCCATGTCGACGTCCGTACCGGGGAACTGGTCCGACGATACGAGCACGACAAACCCGGGGCGATGATCCACGTCGACGTGAAGAAGATCGGCAACATCCCGGATGGCGGCGGCCACCGCTATGTCGGACGGCAGCAAGGACGGAAGAACCGACAGTCGACACCGGGAACCGCGCGGAGCAAACACCGCAACGAACTCCTCGGCACGGCGTTCGTCCACACGGTCATCGACGACCACTCCCGCGTCGCCTATGCAGAGATCCATGGCGACGAGACCGCGATCACTGCGATCGGTGTCCTCCGACGGGCGATCTCGTGGTTCGAAGCCCGCGGAGTCGCCGTCGAGCGCGTGCTCTCCGACAACGGCTCCGCCTATCGCTCCCACGCCTGGCGGGATGCCTGCATCGAGCTCGGAATCAAGCCCAAGAAAACCCGCCCCTACCGGCCTCAGACGAACGGCAAGATCGAACGTTTCCACCGCACCCTCGCCGACGGCTGGGCATTCTCCCGCCACTACAACAGCGAATCAGCCCGCCGCGCAGCCCTGCCCGGATGGCTCCACGAATACAATCACCACCGGCCCCACACCGCCATCGGAGGAAAACCACCGATCACACGGTTAACCAACCTGCCTGGGCAGTACACCTAGCGCAGCAGTCTGCTGATCGCCTGGGTTGCTTCCTTGACCTTGGCGTCAATGACGTCCGAGGATCCGCTCGTCGCAGCTTCCTGAGCTGCGTCAACGACGCAGTGCTGCATGTGGTTCTCAAGCAATCCGAGGCTGACCGCGTGCATGGCGCTGTTGACCGCGGCGACCTGGGTAAGAATGTCGATGCAGTACTTGTCCTCGTCGACCATGCGGGCGATACCGCGCACCTGGCCCTCGATGCGCTTCAGGCGTCGCAGGTACGCATCCTTATCCGCTGCGTACCCGTGAGCTGTGCGCCCAATCGCTTTTTGATTCTGGCCGGTGTGGATCTCTGTGGCCTCACCGGCTGCTGCGGAGACCGCTTCGTGAGATGTTGCAGTGCTGGCATACGTTCCGGTTTCGGAGCTCACGGTCATTTCCTTTCACCACCAATCGATGCGATCCGGTTGTGCCGGCCCAAGATCGTTGGTGACTTCCCCTGCTGCGCCCCTCGCGCAGCAGCTTCCAGTATCGCTGCCGATTAGGTCCCTTGTCCCTATATCCGCGGCATATCCGCGGCGCTTTGTTGACCTTGGTAACCATCCGGTATCCGGCTCACGGCGTGTTGCGAAGACACGCCGCAGGCCGTTACCTGAACGTGACTTTGATACCACCCTGGGGTATTGTCATCGCATGTTCCCGGCACCCGTCGAGAACATTCTCCCGCGCAGAATGCCGAGCCCTGCCGCTGCATCCGGGACCCGTTCGTACAACCCATTAGGCAGGGACGGGGGAACCACGTTTCCACCGGGCCACCGCACTCACTGGTGCGATGACCCTCGGGGTTAAGTCGATCCGACAACCTAGGCACGACCTGCACGTTGCGTCCGCGACTGAAGGAATGCACAGGCTTGAACGACGGCCGGGTGAACTCCCATCCGAACCCGACAGCTCACCCCGCAGGCATGGGAGAGGCAATCACCATGTCACGTACGTCCATTCCGGCGCGCCACCGCGCCGTCGTCACCCACTCCATCGCCCTCGAAGGCCTGTCGCACTCCGCGAAGACCGGTGCAGTAGCACTGGGTAAGCCCGCCATCATCGCAGCAGCAACCGGAGGCCTCGTCTTCGCCGTCGGCGCCCCCGCACAGGCCGGCACCTACACCCAGGAAGCCACTGTGAGCGCTGTGGGCACCGTCGCCCAGGCACCCGTCGCAGCGCCTGCTGCAGCAGGCGTCCACACCGTCGTTGCCGGCGACACCCTCGGCGCCATCGCTGCCAAGCACAGCCTGAACCTCAACACGCTCCTGGCCCAGAACGGCCTGTCCTACGCATCGGTCATCTACCCCGGACAGCAGATCAAGCTCACCGCAGGAGCCAGCGCCGCCGTCAGCCCGGCCGCTGTCCCCGCAGCAGCACCAGCCAGCCAGGTCTTCTACGCAGCCCCCGCCCCCGTTGCAGCTCCTGTCGCGGCCCCCGTTGCGGCCCCCGTTGCCGCAGCACCGGCCGGCTTCCAGCTGACCTCTGCCTCTATCGCCCCGATCGCCCCGGCAGCCCCCGCGGCTCCTGCGGTCCCCGCCAGCGGCGTCGGCGCAGCGCTTGTCGCCTCGGCCTACGGCCAGCTCGGCTCCATCCAGGACTGCACCATCCTCGTCGAGCGGGCCCTGCGTTCCATCGGCAAGAACGTCGGAGACCTCGGTCCCATGCAGTTCTTCCAGTACGGCTCGGTCGTCTCGACCCCCGCCCCCGGTGACCTGGTCATCCGCCCCGGCCACATCGGCATCTACGTCGGCAACGGTGAGGTCATCAGCAGCGGCATGAACGGCGCGAACCTCACGATCAAGCACCCCCTGTCGGACCTCGCCGGTTCGTCCTTCGTGCGCGTCAATGGCTAACACAGATTCAGCGGACGCCCAGCGTCCGTAAGCTGAACAAGAGTGGCAGGTGCTCTGGACGGGGGCGCCTGCCACTTTTTGTTAACGCCCCTCCGCGGACCCTGCTCGGACACACCAACGAATCTCGCAGGACCGATGGTGGACAAGGCGTCAGTTTCTCGGATGGTCCAGGTCGTGTAAGTGGTCCGGGTGGCGGAGTAAGCCGTCGACGACGACGCCCACCAGAAGGCGTGCGGCTTCGGGGGAGCGCGCTATCGCTGCCGCGTTCACCGCATGCAGGGCGAATGACACCAGATCATCGACGGGGACATCGTTGCGCACGGATACCGTGCTGAGCTCATGACCATCTGCTGAAGCAGTGGCATCACTGATGACCTCGGCCAGGAACTCGTGCAGGTGCGCGTGGGCCCTGTCCGTATGGGGCCCGGCATGCAGATACCCCGGCGCACGATCCATGGACGACTGCTGCAGCATCAGCGCATAGGCCTCGAGTACCGCCCGGACCGTCGCAACCGGATCCGTGCCGTGTCCATCGTGCTCATCGTGCTGTCCAGTACCGGCAACATAGTGTCCAGCCTGGTCGCGCACATGGTGGAGATGACCGAGGTGTTCCCCGATCTGACGCTCATGCCACGCCAACAGCAGGGCCTGCACGTCGGAGAAGTACTTGTACAAGGTCGCACGGGAAATCCCGGCACCTTCAGCCGCTCTCGTCATCGACACCGAGGACGCCCCGCCCTCTGCCACTAGCCGGGCAACACCGTCCAGTACCGCCTCCCGGACGGCGTCCCGGTGTTCCTGCACGGTGTCGTTCCACAGCTTCGGCATCCCACTACTGTACGACTCGTTCCACCATCGACACACGTACAGTAGGTATACAGTGTGTAAAGAAAAGCACAGTTTCAGTAGCCAAGCATCCCTATGGACAGGACCAGGCAATGAGCGAAGGACCACGCCCAGTAACACCTGACCACACGCCCGATGGGGTGTCCCAAACCCGGCGGCCTCCCGTGCCGCGCTGGGTAAAGGTCCTCCTCGTCATCGTGCTCGTGCTGGCCGCCGCACTCCTGATCTCAAAGGTTCTTGGTTTCGAGCACGGCCCGGGCATGCACGGCGCCATGGTGAACGGGACCTTGGTGAACGAGGCTCTGGTGAAGGGGATAACCGCTGCCGGTTCGACGCCGAGTAGCCACACACTCTGATGCTCATGCCGCCGCGTGTCCGGAAGGCAGCTCTCGTCCTGCACATCGGATCATCCGTGGGATGGTTGGGCGCCGTCATCACTTTCCTCGCCCTCGCGATCACCGCGGCAGCGACCGCGGACGAGAACCTCACCCGGGCTCTCTACATCTCGATGGACGTCATCGGGCGGACAGCCCTCGTGCCTCTGAGCGTCGCGACCCTGGTCACCGGCATTATCCAATCCCTCGGCACCCAGTGGGGTTTGATCCGGCATTACTGGGTCATCGTCAAACTGGTCATCACCCTCATCTCGACCGTGATCCTTGTCCTCTATATACAGACACTCACAGCCCTTGCCGAGGCAGCCCTGGATCCTGCCACGGGTATCGGACCGGGCGAGGTTCTGCCCAACCTCTCACCCGTACTGCATGCCACTGCCGCACTGCTCGTTCTGACCGCGGCTTTGGGGCTGTCCATCTACAAACCACGCGGACTCACCGGATTCGGACTACCGGTCCGCCCACGGTCCGCATCCCTCCCGTGACACCTCTTGTGACACTTCCTATTGCACTCCAGGTCAGATCTGTCCAGACCATTGAGACACCTCCGAGAGGAACCAGTCATGGGGGCTTCCGGCTAGGAGGGCCACTGGTTACTGTCTCGGGATGGACGAGCTGGCGGCCTTCATTCTCGCAAGAGTGACCGAGGATGAAGTACTCCTTGGCACGGTTGCGGAGACAGCGAGATCGGTGCTGAGCGGATGCTCGCCGAATGTGAATCCACACGCCTCATGGTCGCCCACCTTCAGCACATCGACTGGGACTGCGAACCAGCCAGCGACCAGGACTACATGCGCCGATTCCTGGAACTCCTGGCACTGCCCTGGATTGGGCACCCCGATTACAACGAACACTGGAGTAGCTAAGGACCGTCCCCAACGCGTGGGAGGGGCGGCCGAGAAGGGGAAAGCCGACGCTGGAATCCAATCCGTGACAGAGTGTGGCCCGAAGCACAAGTAGCACGCCAAGCGCGCCGAGCATTCCGAGCGGTGTGCACCTCACTCGCACAATGGAGGATTTCCCCTGAACAAGAAGATGCGCTTCCTCGCAGTACCCGCCCTTGCCATCAGCGCCGTCGCTATGGCTGGCTCCCCCGCTATGGCCGCCCATGACGGCACCTACTCCTCGACCCTGGGCCAGCTCAACGGCACCACGGGTACCGGCACCATCACCCTCGACGTCACCGGCGAGACCGCGAAGCTCAACCTCCAGGTCAACGGCCTCGCCGAGACCTTCATGGACGCACCGTACCCCCACGTCCAGCACATCCACGGCGGAGCGCTCGGCCAGTGCCCCACCCCCGCCGATGACCAGAACGGTGACGGAATCCTCAGCACCACCGATGGCGCTCCTGCCTACGGTGGAATCCTCACCACCCTCACCACCTCCGGTGCGACCACCCCCGCCGAGGGCCTGAACCTCGAGCTCGGCGGCCAGGGCGGCAGCTACACCATCGAGCGCGAGATCACCCTCGACAAGGCAACCCAGGAAGCCCTCGCCGCCGGCACCGCCGTCGTCGTCGTCCACGGCCTGGACCCCGCAACCGCCACCGGCACCGAAGAGGCCTTCAACTCGCCCAGCGACCTGGAGCCCTCACTGCCCCTCGGCGCGACCTCCCCCGCACTGTGTGGAGTTCTCTCCGCTCAGCAGATGGGCGCCATGCCTGACGGTGGCGCCGACACCGGCGTCGCCCAGGAAACCGGCTCCAACGCAGGCGTCCTCGCCCTCGGTGGCGGCCTCGTCCTGGCAGCAGCAGCTGGCGGAACCTACGCCGTGCGTCGCAGCAACGCCAAGGCGTAACACCAACAGCAAGTCCTGATCGCTGGGTAGTCACCCAGTGGTCACGAGGTACACGAGAAGCGCCGCGCACCTACCGTGTGCGGCGCTTCTCTGCGTATCTGTACGACGTAATGTTCACAGGCGGCTTCGCAGCAAGGGGTGTCAGCGGAAGATCCATCCTTCTCGTCGCGCGAGGTCGACGAACTTGATGCACTCGATGCCGTAAGGCGCTGCGGCATTGGGTATCCGCATATTCGCCTGTGTGTAGCCGGCGCCCTTCGGAGTTTCATGCGTGACGATCGACAAGGATCGGCACCGTGCAGCGGCGATCACGAAGGGATCTGCCGCGTTCTTTTGCCCTGATACCCAGTCTGGGTACGCTTCCGACAACTCGGCGACGACGGTAAGTTCCTCGATTGAGGTCTCAACGACAAAGTTCTCGACTGACTTCGCCCACGGAGCGCATTCGTCATCCCATTTCTCGAGTTCCCGGTAGACATCGCGAGGCATCACCGCTCGGCCATCCTCGATGAGAGCTTCGAGAGCGCCCCAGGTCACTTCCCACACGTCTCGAGGGCTGTGACGGTTTAGGTCGATGATGATGTTCGCATCGATGCAGTACGCGGGCACGTTCATTCTGCGGCTACGCCCTTCACGAGTTCCTTCTCCATCTTCGCGATCACGCCCTGTTTCGACTCGAGGTAATAGGACGCGTCTGTCGACGAGATCCGGTTGTCGTGCAGGGCATCCAAAATCGTCTCTACGTATCTCGGACCGAGGTTCCTGAGCTTGATGGAGTGATGAGGCGGACCGCCCTTGGCTTGACGTGCTTTCTCTCGACGGCGTTCCAAGTTCTCCGCCGAAACCCGCCGCGCAATCGCCAGCTGTTCGTCAAGTTGCTCTTGGGAGATGAGCTGAAGAGTGCGAGCCCGAACTGCGACAGCGGACCAGCTCACGCCGAAATACTGTGCACCCGTGCTTAGGAGAGACAAGGGATCCGGACCCGATTGCATTAGCCCCAGGAAGGCCGAGCGAGGAAGGAGGAAGGAGGCAGCGAAAGCATTGCATTCCCGCTCTACCCCCGCCTCACTATCAAGCTCGCAGAGCGCTCCGGAACGGTGCAGGAGATGACCGACCTCATGGAACAGGGTGAAGATTCGGACACCTGGCTCGTCAGCACCATTCAGGATCACGATGGGCATCGGGTCGTAGAAGAGGGACAACCCCTGGCATTCACCCGGATCAACTCTGCTCATCTGAAAGACAAGGATTCCTAAGTCTTCGACAACCTGAATCCATCGCTTCAGCGCTTTGGAGATGTCTCGCGGTGCGTGATCGACCGGGATGCTCAGTTCCCCGCGGAGCCGCTCACCGGTGGTGTCAGGTGCTTCCCACGTAAAGCCCGAGAGCCGGAAATCGACTGGGGTTCCGACCTCGAGGAAAACTCTGCGTCGGTGGAGCGCCCTGTCCATCTCCTTCATCAGCGCCAGACTTGGACGGCCTCTGGTCCTGGTCCGGAAATCAGGAGGCCTGGACGAGGAATCTTCGACAGGAGGGCTCTGACGCATGAAGAAGGCGAGGGTCTGCCCATAGAGCTCCGATATTTGCCGGAGGCGTGCCAACGTTGGTTGTTCAACGCCCGATTCCCACTGACCGATGCGTTCGGGTGTTACCTGCATGCGCTCTGCGACGTTCACGGGATCGAGGCCTACACGTTCGCGCGCCCACCTGAGCATCTCGCCGTTAACAGGCACAGGGGGAGTGCGAACCATGTTCCCCCCAAATTCGTGTGCGACCGAACCTCCATCGTATGGCCAGACCAATAAGGGTGGGGATGAACGCTATGTCTTTGTCGCTCGCGCCGCTCTGCAGCAATACCTGTTCGCAGGTCTGCGAGGCTCCCCAGAGGCTAGAAACGAAGCGTGCATAAACGACCGTTTAAGAGCCAGTTCTTCTGCGCCACTCAAACTGTGACTTTTCGCCAAGATGGCGGGGTTCTGATCAGGTGATCGGCGGGGTCGAAAGTCAACGCAGCGTCTGGCTGATCCGGCTAGGGAATCCCCCAGCAGGACGTTACTTGGGGCTAGTCGTTGGTCCTGCGTCCAGATGCCAACTGCCCCGAGATGGCGGTGAGGGCGCAGCTGAGGAGGAAACTAAGCGCGAGCACCAAGAGCCCACAAATCGCAGCTATGAAGTAGCTGTCGGGCTGAGAGACTGAGTCGACGACTGGCTCTTGGAAGTACCAGATAGTACGTGCCGCGGTGACTCCCAGGACTGCAATGAGCGCGGTGACGATCCAAGAAACTACGGCTAAGTGCCAAACCTTCACAACGCCCCCTGTAGTCGTTCCACGTGAGCCTAGCGCGGGTACGTTGACCTTCTTAGCTTCCTTGGCAGACGAAGGGACTGCCCCGGCTTTGCTTGACTCCTGACTTGTGAGGATTTAGTCCTCGCAGCAAGGATGTTCACATGCCTAAGCCGTTCCCCGCTGAGTTCCGCCGAGACGTGGTCGCCGTCGCGCGGAAGCATGAAGCTCCGATCTCGCAGATCGCCAAGGACTTCGGGATCTCCGAAGCAACCCTGCACAACTGGCTGAAGAAAGCCGACGTCGAGGACGGCGTCCGTCCCGGCGTTACTGAGAAGGAAGCGGCAGAGCTGCGGGACGCCCGGAAGCGGATTCGGTTGCTCGAGCAGGAAAACGAGATCCTCCGCCGGGCAGCGGCGTTCTTCGCCCGGGAACTGCCCCCAAAATGAAGTTCCCGCTGGTCCTTGACCTTGCCGCGGACGGTGTCCCCGTCGCGGTGGCCTGCCGGGTGTTGGGGTTCTCCAAGCAGGCCTTCTACGCGTGGAAGGCCGCGCCGGTCACGGACCGTGACTGGTCTGATGCGCACTTGATCAACGCGGCGATCAATGTGCATCGGGACGATCCGGCATTCGGGTATCGGTTCATCGCCGACGAGCTCGGGGACCAGGGTTTCAGCGCCGGAGAGAACCGGGTGGCGAGGTTATGTAGTAGCCAGCAGATCTGGTCCGTGTTCGCGAAGAAACGCGGCCTGACCCGCAAGGCCGGCCCGCCCGTGCACGATGACCACGTCCAACGGGAATTTGTCGCGGCGGGGCCGGACCAGTTGTGGCTCACGGATATCACCGAGCATCGGACCGACGAGGGCAAGCTCTATCTGTGCGCGATCAAGGACGTCTACTCCAATCGGATTGTGGGCTATTCCATTGATACCCGGATGAAAGCGTCCCTGGCCGTTTCAGCCCTCCACAACGCCATCGCGCTCCGGGATCCAGTGGGCACCGTGGTCCATAGCGATCGTGGATCCCAGTTTCGATCCAACGCTTTTGTGCGCACGTTGAAGGGCAACGGGCTGAAGGGATCGATGGGGCGGGTCGGTGCGTGCGCCGACAACGCGGCCATGGAGTCCTTCTTCTCGCTCCTGCAGAAGAACGTGCTCGATAGCCAGCGATGGTCCACGCGGGCTGACCTGCGCCTGGCCATCGTGACCTGGATCGAGAAGACCTACCACCGGAAACGCCGCCAACGGCGCCTCGGGAGGCTAACGCCGATCGAGTTTGAGATACTCAATAACGGCCTCAAAGCCGCCTGACAACACTAAACCCCGAGAGTCAACGAAATCCGGGGCAGTCCCGTGGCATCACGGGTGTGGTGTTGAGGTACACCCTACGTATACCTCGAAGCAGCTTTGAACAATGAGTATCGTCCTCCCCTTGATCCCGTCAGGAGGGTCTGTAACGATCCCAGTGGTTCCAGCGATTTTTAGTAGCAGGTTCAGCTGCAGCTCAACGATGATCATCACGGACGCGTGCGATGCCCGGGATCCACTTCGCTCTCCAGTGTGTCCTGCCCGTATCGGTCGGAGCAAAGGGAACCAGCTCACCAGATAAAGGCACTACACCACTTCCCGGGGCTTGACCGGCTCTGTTCCAGATCATCAGATTTTTTAAGGAGACGACGCGATGAGGAAACCGCCCTACGCCGGCCCGGATGACACCAATCAGTTCAATAACCTCACTCCCGACAAAGCAGTGAGAATCTTTACTTCGTACCGTCTGCTGGGGGACTGTTTCGAGCAGTGCAGCGACGACGACCTTCTCGGACGCGGGTGGCTCATTGAAGACTGGAAGGCCCTGCTGGTCAACCGCCAGGAGCAGGCGCAGCGAGCCGACCGGGAACTCGTGGCCGCGGTCCGCCTTGCCCGCAACGAGGGCGCGGGGTGGCGCGAGATCGCCCGCACACTCGGCCTCCCGCCCGAAGAGGTCCGGGCCCGCTTCGACCGTCCCGACGAAGGTCACCAGGACCCATGATGCGTCAAGGCGTCAAGGCGTCAACGAGTTCTGGGGGAAGAGATCCCCTTGTGAGGAGTGCGGGCACGAAGCAGGCTGCTGGCCCCGCCGGGCTCGCCCTGGTGCGGGCACCCGAAACTATTCGGGGGAACGGGTTGTGTCGGTGAGACGGGTCGTTCGCGCTGTCGTGTGGCCGGCGAGATCGGGGTCGGGGGCGGGGTCCGGGTCGGGGTGGAGGTTTTGTCGTGATCGCATCATCCGGTAGGCCCGGGTGAACTGTACGGCTTCTTTCGCCAGGTCCTTCATGATGGCCCGTGATGCGGTTGCGGAGAACGGCCACCGACTGAGGTGTCCGAGGATGCGGCCTGTGCAGTGGTGGAGTTGTGCTGCGCCGACCATCGCAGCGCTCGTATGCAGGCCCAACAGGGCGACGTTCATCTGCTCGAGGTCCTGTGTCATGAGGGCGTCATGGATTTTTTGCAGGCGGCTCGAGAGCAGAGCGTCGAATCTGTCCACGAAGTTCAACGCCTCGCGGGTGGAACGCAAATCTGCTGCCAGGGCGCGGACGACGGCCACATCCAGGACAGGGATCATGTGCCCATCATGCAACACGCTGCTTCTTCGCGCATTACTCCAGCACCAGTCCACGTGTTGATCAATCCATTCATCTACGGCGTCCGAAACGAGCCGAAACTTCCCCGCCCGCCTACCTGCCTGCTTGCCTGCCTGCCTGCCTGATGGCGATTGCGTATCATTCTTCGCCGGGGTCACCGGGTGATGCCGGGCCCGTTTATCGTCTGTCGGGTACGCCGGCGGTGTACGCGGGTTTAGCGGTGGTACCCCGGTGCGTGGCCGCGGGGGTGTGACTTACGGCTGGGTGAAGAGTTTGCTGCGCTCAATGTCACTGAGCCGGCCGTTCCCGCACGCCTCAAGTGCCTCCTGGTAGGCCTGTTCGGTGTCGGTGCCGGCGTCGATAGCAGCACTGATGGTGGGTTGCCGGTCCTCCATGCACTTCTCCAGCTCTTCCGCCGTGGTCCCGTCATTACAGGCACCCAGCGATAAGAGGATGACCCCGGCCACCACGACGCGATACGCAGTCAGTGAACCCATACCCGACAGTGTAGATCCGAGGCCGCTACCCGGCGCCCGAGGGGACCGGATATAGACGAGGTCCAGATGTCGTGTATATCCGGTCGTACATGACAGCACGCCCGAAACCCGCCCACATCAAGCAGGCCACCGCGAAGGGCTAGTCATTCGACGGCAGTGGACGCCCCTCCCAGCAGCGCCCACACAGAGCCCGGTAGCCTCTCACCCACCCCACTCCTACCTCCGCCCCGTCCTGTCCGGGACTGTCCGATAAACGGTGTGTGGGTCCGGCATTTCATTAGTGGTTGGTTCTCTCGAACCGGTTCGCGAAGGTGATCGCAAATGCGTTGAGGGCGGGTTTCCACCTGAT
>NZ_JBTNDI010000020.1:0-22502 GCF_054511075.1 Arthrobacter sp. TMS2-4 | reverse complement strand
CAGCAGTTGTTGCCCGGTAAGCGGCCCGTCCGCCGTTGCGCGCGAGCTCCCTCGAAATGCTCGAGTGAGACCTGCCCAGGGCCACGGAGATACGGCGCAGCGACAACCCTGCTGCGACACCGCGAGAGATTTCCTCACGCTCCTGATGAGTCAGGTGCCGGGAGTTCCGCCGAGGAACGCTCGGCTTGATGCCGCCGTAGCCCCGAAGAAAGTACTGGACCACGTGCGCCGGCTGCCCCACCCGGTCACCGACCTGACGGAACGACTCGCCGTCCCGCCACCCCTCCCAAATAGTCTGCTGCTGCTCCGTCGTGAACTCCACACGCACCTCCACCACTCATCCTGCCAAGGAGTGGTGCACTGACCGGTTGAGACCGCCACAGTCTTACGAGACACCAAGCAGGAGGCGCCAAGGCTCGAGAGCTTCCCCGAGATTCCGGGGTTCTGACTGTCTCGAAAAGTCGCCTCCCCGTAAAGTGTCTCAGTAGTCGTGTCGCCAGCACTTTGTGAGGCAGACTGCTGGGATGAGGTATCTCGGCTACACCCGCGTGAGTACATCGGCCCAGGACGCGAAGCTGCAACTCGACGCCCTGGTCGCCGCCGGGGTGCAGAAACGCGACGTCTTCGCTGATGTCACCTCGGGCAGCAGGGCAGCGGTCGAGCGCCCCGGGATGCAAAAGCTCCTCGAGTACGCCGGCGAGGGCGACACCGTCGTCGTCTGGCGGGTGGACCGGTTGGGTCGGTCGCTGATCGATGTGCTGAGCACGGTGAACCTGCTGCGGGAGCGGGGGATCCTGGTGCGGTCCCTG
Organism: Arthrobacter sp. TMS2-4; assembly: GCF_054511075.1. Taxonomy (NCBI): domain Bacteria; kingdom Bacillati; phylum Actinomycetota; class Actinomycetes; order Micrococcales; family Micrococcaceae; genus Arthrobacter; species Arthrobacter sp. TMS2-4. Next base: position 21,693 of record NZ_JBTNDI010000020.1, on the reverse strand, counting down.
TCGGATGGGATCGATCCGGAGACCTCGACGGGGCGGTTGATGCTGAACATGCTGGCGACCCTTGCGGAGTATGAGCGGGAGCTCATCGTCGAACGCGTCAACGCCGGTCTGGTCGCGGCCCGGCAGAATGGCACCCGTTTCGGCCGGCCACCATCGGACCCCAGGGTCATCGCGGCGAAGCTCGCCGTCGTGGCCGACGCCCGCGGCAGAGGAAAGACCGCCGAGGACGCGGCCCGTCTCGTCGGCTGGAGCAGGGCGACCCTGTACCGGCACCAGAAAGCCCAATGAGGCTCCCAGGCATGCAGACTGAACCCGCTCGAGCAGACCGCCCGACCATCAGGAGGCCACGATGATCAGAATCATCCGGTGGTTGCTCACCGCGAGCACCCGCTACAGCTACCTCTTCGGTCGAGCCATCCTCCGGCTGCCGCTGCTCCTCCTGCCCATCGGTCCGCGCGTCCGTAACCAGGTCGCTGGTGCGTTGGCCGTCGGCCTGTGGTTCTTCTCAGCGTGGTTCGTCGCGACCGCAGCCGGGTCGCCATGGTGGGGACAGCTCATGATCGTTGCTGCAGCTGCCCTCGTCGTCGCCGGTGTGGTGCGGATGGAAGGTCGCCGGCCGATCGTCCGGCGGCCGGCGCGCGTCCGATGACGTCCTGGCGGAGGTAGCTCAGGATGAGAACGCGCAAGGGAGAGGCCGCCCGGTTCTGGGAGAAAGTCATCAAGGGCCCGCGGCCGAGTGACTGCTGGATCTGGACCGGCGCCGTCGCTGACGACGGCTACGGGCGGTTCTGGGTCACCAGAGATGGCGGGCAACGCGCCCTGCGGCCGCAACGCTACGCCTACGAACACATCACCGGGGAAACCCTGCACCCCGGAATCGCGCTCATGCATGTCTGCGACGTTCCACTCTGCGTCCACGCTAGCACCGGGGAAGACACACACCTGCTGCCCGGCACCCAGGCGTTGAACATGCTCGACCGATCCCGGAAGGGCCGGCACGCCAACGCCTCATCCTTCCGGTGGCGCGGTGTCGGCCGTATTCAGTTCCACGCCCAGTCACTCGAGCTGCGTACTGCTCTCCTCGAGCACGGATGGAACGAACCGATCATCCGGCCCCTGCTCATGGGCATCGACCCCGAAGCGCCGACCCTTTTCTGACACCGCCGCACCCACACTTGTCTGAGAGTGTCGTCTCTAGGATCGCCCCATGAGTAACGAGCAGCGCACCGTCGGAGCCCTCCGGGACGAGATCATCGCGGCCACCGCCGAGCTCCGCACAGTCGCCCAGGCAGAGCACGACGAGGCCCGCGCCCATGTTGCGGACTGGCTTGATGGACTATTTGCCGGCGTCACGGAGGAGAAGGAACTCCAGGAGGCGTCAACCAAAGCCCTCACCCTGTATCGCGGCGGGATGGGTTCGTTCCAGGACGTCGGTACCGCTGCTTCCGAGCACGTCGTGCGTGGGCTGCGTGCCGCGTTGGAGTACGGTCGAACCCTGGGCGCCGAACCTGTCGCCAGTGAGCCAGCCCCTGCCGCGGGCCCGAGGACTGCGCCCACAAGCCGCATCCCGCGCACTGTCCAGGCCGCCCGGGACGAGATCATCGCCGCCATTGCCGAGCTTCGCGCAGCTGCCGAACTCGGTCAGGATCGGCGTCGAGTCGATGCTGCCGACTGGCTGGAGGAACTGTTCGTCGATGTCGTGGATCGACGGGGTCTGCGCGAAGCGTCAACTCAGGCGCTCACGCTGTACCGCGGCGGGATGGGGTCGTTCCAGGACGTCGGCTACGAGGCGGCAGGGCACGCCGTTGATCGTCTACGCGTTGCTCTGCGGCGAGGCCGATCCTGTTTCCTGCGCAACTCCTGACCCCACCGCAGCACGAGCTGTGCACAAGGCGAGCGTCACACTCGTTCCGGTGGTTGAGTGGGCCCCATGAGGTCCGATGACCAAGGATCAGACACCCCGCACCGGATTCACGTCGCCGAGCCTCACGTGCTACGCGGCCTTCGTCTCCGCTGCAACCTGCTCCGCGACCTCGTCCGCGGTGTCCGCGATCGTCGACGTCGTTCCCGCATCCTTTGAGTCCTTCGCCTTCCCGGCGTCCGCGGATGAGGTGCCGGCACCGTCCAGGGCCCGCTTCATTTCCGCGGTGCTGAGCCCGAGACGGGCGGCGACCGCTGCGCGGCTCTCGCCGGTGTCGAGCATCTGCTGCACCTTCGCGCCGGCTTTCTTCGCGGCCGCTTCCGCGTCCTGCTCGGCTTTGACCAGGATCGCGTCGGCGCGTTCCTGCGCCTCGGCGCGGATCTGCTCTGCCTGCTGCTCCTGCTCGAAGAACTCCGCCGCCAGGTCAATCAGCCGTTCGTGCCGCTCGGTCAGTTCCTGGGCTTTCGCCCTCGCCTTTTCCCGTGCCGCGACCTGCTGCGCTGACTTCCTCGGTGCTGCCATGCTCACTCGTCCCCTTCACTGATCCTGCGCTCACGACCTGTACCTGACACTGCTCCGGCCGCGACTTGCGATCCGACGCACTTTCCCTGCCACACCTAACGGTTAGCGGCCACCGACTAGGGGCCGTCCTCGACCGATCACCGACCATGCCCGACGTCACCGCCGGCCCCCATGAAAGGCCCATGCGGACCTCGCTGACGCTCGGACTGGATCCAACGGACGTTGACCACACGTGGACAGCTCCGAGATAACCCTCACGTCTCTCCGTTGCCCACCTGGTGGATAACGTCCGTTGGCGGTTCCACACATGAGAATGAGCGGTGGATAACGGTGAAGCTGTTACCCACCGCTCATTCTCATGTGCACAACCGCATCGAAAGTCGATGGACCAATCGTACTGGTTTCCACGGCGCTTCATCCCCGGTTTCCTCCTCCGTCGTCACCAGTGCGATTTCGCACCCCTCCAACCAGCACAATCTGTCACACCTCATGCATCCTGATAAGTGAGGTCGACAAGCACCCCGCAGCCCGCGAAGATGAGAGGTGTGATGACCGTCCATAAGCTCAGTGCTGGGGACGGCTACGCCTACTACACCTCCGAGGTCGCCAGCGCCGACGAGCTCCGCGCGGGGGGCCGGGAGCTGGGCGACTACTACACCGTCGAGGGGGTGCCTCCGGGGCAGTGGGTTGGACACTCGGAACAGCTGTTGGGGGTTTCCGGTGAGGTCAGCGAAGCGCAGATGAAGGCCCTGTTCGGTGAGGGCCTGCACCCCGAGGCCGCCAGCATTCTTGCCGCTGGCGGCAGCGCGAACGACGTGAAGCTGGGCCAGAAGTACCACCAGTACGGTGCCGCCAACACGGAGATGACCCGCAGGATCGACGAGGAAGTGGCCCGCTTCCGGCGCACCAGCGGACCCGCCTGGACCGGTGTCGAGAACGCGGACAAGGCGCTACCGACCGAGGTCATGCACGAGATCCGGTCCCGGGTCGGCGGCGAGCTGTTCCGTGCGTTCCATGGCCGGAATGCCCGCAGCAATGAAGAACTCGCCCGCTACATCACCGCGCAGACCACCCCCTCGAAGCAGACCGTCGCCGGGTACGACCTGGTGTTCTCGCCCGCGAAATCGGTATCCCTGCTGTGGGCACTCGGTGGCGACGAAGCCCGCACAGCAGTCGAAACGGCACACAACGAAGCGATCGCCGAGACAATCACCTTCCTTGAGAAAAACGCCACCTACACGCGCCGCGGAAAGAACGGGGTCCGGCAGATCGACGTCGCCGGCGGCCTGGTCGCCACCCAGTTCCGGCACTACGACTCCCGCGCCGGAGACCCCCAGCTGCACGACCACGTCGTCATCGCCAACAAGGTCCGGGGAACCGACGGAAAGTGGTCGTCGGTCGACGGGCGGACCCTCTACAAGATGAACGTCGCGGCCTCCGAGACCTACAACGCGAAGGTCATCGAGAAGGTCTGCGCCTCCCTCGGCGTCAGCACAGTCGCCCGCACAGCTGGTGGCGGAGAGCCCATCTATGAGGTCGCCGGCATCGACCTCGACACCATCCACCGGGCATCCTCACGACGTTCCGACATCGCCGGAACCATCGGCAGACTCGAAGCCGAGTTCGCTGACAAGCACGGCTACGCGCCGAACGAGAAGCAGAAGATCGCCCTCGCGCAGCAGGCCACCCTGGAGACCCGACCGGAGAAGAAGAGTGCCCGCCGCCTGTCGGAGCTGGTCGAGGAATGGCAGCAGGACTACAGCTCGAGCACGAACATGCCGGTCGGACAGGACCTGCTCGAGCACGTCCGCACCGCGAGCACAGGAACGCCCGTCGACGCACTGGTCAATGACCTCGACGTGCACGAGCACGCACGCCTGGTCGTCCACGAGCTGGCCGCGAAGCGTGCCGTCTGGGGACGGAATCACGTCATCGCGCAGACCCGACGGCACCTCAAAGAAGCCTTTCCCGGGCAGACCATCACCGACCAGACCGTGGAGAACGTCACCCGGGAAGCCACCGGGACGCACAGCCTCCAGGTCACCCCGGACACAATCACACCGAAGCTGGCCGAGTTCCTGCGCGCCGATGGGACGAGTCAGTTCCGGCAGGCCGACGTCGCGCTGTTCACCTCGCAGGAGGTGTTGAACGCCGAGCACCGGGTCCTGGCCGCGGGACAGAAGATCGTCATCCCGGCCGTGTCCGCCGAGCGGTTCGACACGATCCTGGCCGAGCACGTCGAGGCCGCTGCCGCCAGTGGGGGACCGGTCTTGTCGCAGGGTCAGATCGACCTCGCACGCGCCTTCGCGACCGACGAGAAGCTCCTGACCCTCGGCATAGGACCCGCCGGCGCGGGCAAGACCACGAGCCTGTCCCTGGCCGCCGACGCCGTCCGTGACAGCGGGGGGAAGGTCATCGGACTGGCACCAACCGCAGCGGCCGCAGCGGTCATGTCCAAGGACATCGGGGCCGACGCGACGACGATCGATGCGTTCCTCATCTCCCACCGGAACCAGCAGGGCCAGCAGAACATGACGGCCAAGGACGGCCACGCCAACGGCGGATCCGCGTTCACTCTCCGTGCCGGGGACGTGATCATCGTCGATGAGGCTGGGATGGTCACCACCCCGAAACTCGCCGAGGTCGTCGGTGTCGCCGCCCGCCACGGTGCCGTGGTGCGTGCGATGGGGGACGACCGGCAGCTCGGCGCGATCGGCTCGGGCGGTGCGCTCCGCCTGCTGAACAACGAGGTCGGCGCGGTCCGCCTCGAGGAGGTTCACCGCTTCCACACGGACGGTGAAGCGACCGCGTCCCTGGCTCTCCGGGAACCGGCAACCGTCGGAGCTGACACCCCCTTCCAGTGGTACGTGGACAACAACCGCGTCACCGCCGGCACGCTTGAGGCCATGACCCAGGACGCTTTCACCGCGTGGATGACCGACACCGCAGCAGGCAAGACGTCGCTGATGATCGCCACTGACAACGCCACCGTCACCGACCTCAACGCCCGCGCCCAAGCCGCCCGTATCGCCACCGGTGACCTAGAAAGCATCACGGAGGCGACGCCGTCCGTGGTCCTCCGCGATGGCCTGCGCGCCTATGCCGGGGACACGGTCGTCACTCGTAAGAACGACCGGAGGCTGCAGGTCAATCAGGGCAAGGACTTCGTCAAGAACAACGACGTCTGGACCGTCGAACAGGTCACCGCTAACCCCGCCACCAACACAGACGCCGACACCGACATCGACACAACGGCCGACGCCGCAGCAGGTGAGGCTGCGGGGCAGGAGCGGCAGCGGGTGATGCTCCGGCACTCCGGCCACGGGGGACGGATCACCGTCGACGCCGACTACCTGAACGAGCACGGGCAGCTCGGCTACGCCGCGACCGTGCACCGCGCCCAGGGCGCGACCGTGGACACCGCGCACGCGATGCTCGACGAGGCCACCGACCGGGCCGGAGCCTACGTCGCCGCCACCCGCGGACGCGAGACGAACAGGCTGTACGTCGCCCTGGGAGATAAGAACGACCAGACCGTGACCCGCGACAGCGTCCTCGCGTCGATCACCGCGAACCACGACCGCACCCTGTCCGCCCACGAAGCAGTACGGCTGGAGGCCGTCCGTACCGGGGACGTCGCGACCCTCGCCGGCGTCTACACCGAGGTAGAAGCAGCAGCATGGACCGCGAAGACCCGTGGCATCGCCGCCGAGGTCATGGGGTCGGAGGCCGCAGTTGCGTTCACTTCGCACGAGTCATGGGGCGCTGTGGCCGCGCACCTGCGGCGGGCTGAGAACGAGGGCCTGGACGCATCGAAGATTCTTGCGCAGGCGTACCGGGAACGCGGGTTCGCTGGCGCTGACGACGCGTCCGCTGTCCTCGCCTTCCGGGTGGAGAACAGGATCGAGACCGCGCAGCAGGTCCGCGCGAACACCGGGCACCGGCCGCTCGGTGCACTGACCGACGATCATCTCGACCGCCTCGCTCAGCAGGCCGGGAAGCAGGCAAGAGGCACAGATGCCGGTCAGTTCCGCCGGATGCCCGGTGAAGCTCCCACGGACGCAGGGTTGGACGCCGGGTTGGATGGAGAGTGGGTTGCCCGACCGTTCGCGCTCCTACACACCATCAGACTCACCGAGACACGCGACAACGCTGTGGAACGGTTGCAGTCCCTCGACCCGACCGCCTCAATCAGTGCTGCCACGAGGAAAGAACAGTGGATGGTGAAGACCATGACGCTCGAGCTGGAACGCCGTCAGGATCTCTCCCTAACGCAGACCGTGATCGAGCGCACCGCCCGTGGTGAGGATCCGCGCAGCGTCCACCAGGTCACGATCGCCGAGGCGATCCACCAAGAACGCCAACTGCGCGACGCCGGTATCCCCACCACGAGCACGCCGGCGTCCACAGAACTCGTCAGCACCAGCACCACCACCGATACGAGCAGGGCAGTGTTCGGCCGGTCCGCCGTCAGCGAGGACATTGCCCCGTCCGTGCTCCTGCAGGACGCACGGGTGCCGAAGGAGTACCGGGAGGAGCTCGACCGGCTCCGGGCGCACCTCGGACAGCGGGTCTCGGTCCGCGGCGCGCAGCTCGCGGAAGAACAACCGGCGTGGGCGTCCGCGCTCGGGCCGATGCCGGCGAAGGTGTCCAAGGCCGCCGAATGGCACAGCATCGCGGCCGAGACCGAGGCGTATCGGAACCGGTACAACATCGGCACTCATGAGACAGCATTGATCCCGAAGCAGTACCAGGACGACCCTGCCGCGCAGCGGCTCATTGCCCGTGCCACGGCCCTGCACAAGCACAGCGCCCTCACGCAGGTCCCGCCACGCAGCAGCGCGCAGGTGCAGCAGACCGCTGACGAAGCAGCGATCACCGACCGCATGAGCGCGAATCAGGCCGCTGCGCGAAGGGCTATCGAACGCCTCCAGGCCGAGCGTGCCACTGCCAGCGACCCCTTGCCGGCATCGCAGCAACGCGAAGCCCGGATCGTCGACGCCCTGCAGTCCACTGAAGCTGCCCCGGCCGCCGTCCAACCTGTGGCGATGCCCGAGGCACAGCCGACACGCTCCGCGCTGGAAGAAGCCGCGATCGCACGCGCGATCGCCCGCCACCGGGCAGGAGCGGGCAACGCCGCAGGGACGACGCCCTCCGACGCTTCCGGGTCCGGCAGTGAGGCAACCGGGCAATCAACCAGTCCCCAGAAGAAGGAGACCCCCATGACTCAGGAAAAGGGTGGCGTCGCAGAAGATGCAGCGCGAAAGAAAGACCGGAGTCAGCGGCAAGCCGAGCTGATTCAGAGCAGGAAAGCGACTGCCGCCGAGCGTCAGGCTCGGGAGGCAACAATCGCCAAGAACGATTCGACTGCCGCGAAACGTCGAGCTGAGCAGACAAAGAACAGCGGCCGGTCACTGTGACCAGCCGCTGTTCATGGTGACTTAGTTACTCCCAGGACCAGTCGGTAGGGGCGCTTCACACGCGAGCACTCTCCGGATGGTTTTCGGCTGGTGCGTGGTGCCGCACTCTCCGAAGGGACCACGCTTGGCGAAAAGGACCGCGGCGTGACTGTCGAAGTGATCGACCCACCAGCCCGACATCCCGCCTTCCGCTTGAGCTTCCACAGCAAGAACGACCACACCGTTCGCTACGCCCTCGGTTGCTCCGAATCACCCGTGGCCGTATCGACGTGCACGTACGAGAACCGGTCGGTTGCGGAGCAACGCGCCCTGCCGGCGGCCGATGAACTCACGGCGGCATTCGAGCAGATCGCATCGGAGAATGCGGAACAGCAGTAAGCACCCAAGAGGAGAGGTCCAGGCCCTTCCCGGCTTTTACCTGACATAATCACGGTTATCGGTGACCGGACATGTGATCTGGTGTGTGATCTGACCATAGATTATGAGGGCCATGCATGGGACGATGGTTGTATGACAGCTGTTGCGGGAGCACGCACCGATTTTCAGGCCCACCGGGATTCGATCCGGTTCCCGGAGGACCAGCTCGTGCGCGAGCTACGCGAAATCCTGGGCGCCAAGCTGGTGGCGTACCTGGGGTCTGTGAAAGAAACCCGTGCCGTCCGCCAGTGGGCTGATGGTGAACGCAAACCGTCAGCGGAGGTTCTTCAGCGGCTACGCGAGGCCTATCATGTGGCGGCGTTACTGCATCAGCGTGATCCGGCCCCCGTCGTGCAGGCCTGGTTCATGGGCATGAACCCCCAGCTTGATGATGTGCCGCCGGCACGACTGCTGCGTGAAGGACGACTCGAGGACGCCGGCCCCGCAGTACTGGCAGCTGCCCGCGCCTTCGCCGCAGCAGGCTAGACCTTGCCATCCCAAACCCTGACGGCGATCACCACCGCGCCGGTGGTTTGGCGGATCGGCTTCACACCTGGCCGTCGAACGCTACCCGTCCGCCACCGACAGCCGATCCCTCAACAGCCTCCTAGTAGATTTTTGGTCGCTTTATCGCGGTCCAAGGAGTAGATTTGAGTGTCACGAGTGAGGAGCTCAACGTCATGAGCATTGCGACCACCACGGGTGCGGCCCACGCCCGCACCGCCCGCCTGGGTATCCGGGAAATCGTTCGTCGCCTCAATGCCGCGCTGGGCGCGACACTGGTGGCGGCTCTGGCAGGAAGCAAGGACCGGAAGATCAGCTACAAGTGGGCTCAGCAGGATGGTCCTACCCCGCATCAGGTGGCCGTGAAACGCCTGCAGTTCGCCTACGCGCAGTGGCTCGTCGTCTCCGAGGCCGAGGGAGAGCACGTGGCGCGCCTGTGGTTCATCGGTGCGAACCCGTGGCTGGATCACGACTCGCCCATCGACGCGATCCGGGAGGACCGGTTCAAGGAAACCGCCGCCGCCGCCAGCGCGATGATCGATGATGGGTTCACCGGTTGAGGCGGACCTGTGGCACGACCGGACTCGCCCTGGTCAGCGGTCCCACCCAGGCGTATCGCGTCGCGAAAGAGTCCTACGGGCCCCTGAATCCCCAGGAGCGTGGGCTGCTCAGCAGCGATCGTTCCACCTGGTACCGGTTCGACACGCCGGGGCGGACGATCTACGCGGCCGAGGACAAGAAAACGGCCTTCCTCGAAGCCCTCTCCTGGGCGCGCATGAGAGCCGCCCATGCGACTTACCTCGAGAAAACTGCGGCGTTCTTCGGCGCGCCCGTCGACACCATCCGGCGCGAGGTCCAGGAGCAATGGCATGCCAACGGCCATATGGCGCCGGGGTGGATCCCGGCCAACTGGCGTGATGGGCGGCTGCTTTTCGAGCTCACCTTCGAACCCGGTCTCTGGGTGGACATCTCCCACGCAGACACGCTGCACGCACTGAACGGCGCGTTGAGCAGCCTCCTGTATGAGATCGACGTCGAGGAAACCCTGACACTGTCCGAGGTCACCAGCGGCCGGCGGGAAGTCACGACCGTCCTCGCGGCCTGGATCAAGGACCAGGTCCTCGACGACGGGTCCTACCCCATGGGCATCAGGTTCCCCTCGAAGCACGGCGCAACCGACACCGGATCCGGGTACTGCTGGGCGTTCTGGCTCCGCCGCGCCGACATAGGCCTCAGCGACGACCCCGTCGCCGCGAGCACAGGTGCGCAGATCCCGGAGAACGATCCCGCCTATGCCTTCGCTCTCTTCCGACACGACATAAAATCGCGCTGATCAGCCCTCGCCCAGAACCCCACCTCCGAACACGCTCTGACCGGCCCGCCCACCGCCAGGCGTGGAACCGGACGGCCTCCCGTCAACGGAATCATCACCGGTCCAGCTGACGCTCTCCAGGGATTCCCCCTGTTGTCGGCGTGATTCGAAGCATGACGCGCCGGGGCTGGACGTGGCCGGAGGTGCACGCAGGTTCCCTGGAGGTGGCGGCTGGCAGGATGGTGGCGTGATGATGAGCGCCGCACAGGAAGAGCCCCGGCCGCTGATCTTGCGGGTGATGGTCTGCCTCGAGGGCAGCGAGCCTGCGATCTGGCGGCTCCTGGACCTCGATCCCGCCCTGACCCTGGACAGGGTGCACGAGGTCCTGCAGGTGGCCGTCGGCTGGCGGGACGCGCACCTGCATTCCTTCACCGACACCGACCCCTACCAGCGGGTCCGGCCCGTCAACGGGATCTCGCCCGAGCCCCGGCGCTGGGTGCCCCAAGACCTGCTCGAGGACAGCGACGGGGCGCTGCCGGAGCGGGACGTCACCATCGGCGCGATCCTGAACCCCGGGTCCGGGCCCGTGTTCTACGAATACGACTTCGGTGACAGCTGGACCCACCGCCTCGACCTCACCGAAATCCTTCCCGCGCCCGCCGGTGCCCCGCGGGCGCGGCTCGTGGACGGGGCACGCCGGGCACCTCTGGAGGACTCCGGCGGCATCGACCGCTACCACGAACTGCTCGACGCCCTCGTGGACCCCGGACACGAGGACCACGACGACCTGACGGCGTGGGTCGCCTGGGTGACCGGACCATGGCAGGACTTCGACCCCGACCAGCTCGACGTCGATGCCGTGAACACCGAACTGGGACAACTCTTCACCGCCCACACCGACACCGTCAGCGGCACCGTCAATGACACGGTTGGGAACGCGGTCGGTGGGACCGTCGATCGATCCGGGGCGGGGAGCCGGTCCATGGTCCGGGACATCACCGATCGGTTGCCTGCTGGGATGCGCCGCGAGTTCCGGTCCTACCTGAACACCGCCGGCCTGGACGAGCCCGCGCTGGTGGACGCAGGCCTCGCCGAAGCGATGACCGCCCCCTATTCCTGGCTCATCCGCCGGATCGGACCCGACGGCATGAATCTCACCGCCGCGGGCTGGCTTCCGCCCGCGGTAGTCCATCAGGCCATGACCGAACTCGGCTGGACCGAGCACTGGCCCGGCAAAGCCAACCGTGAGGACCAGACCCTACCTGTCCTCCGGCTGCGCGGGAGCGCACAACGCCTGGGACTGATCCGCAGGATCAAAGGCCGACTCGTCCTGACTGCTGCCGCAAAGCGGCTGCTCGTAGATCCCGTCGGGCTGTGGCAGTTCCTCGCCCACGCCATCACCCATCGGCACCGCCATGACGCGGAGCGGGACGCCACCGTCCTGCTGCTCATCGACATCGCCGCCGGGAAACACGCCGACTGGGATGACTGCCTCGCCGCTGTCGCTTTCGGGCTCGGCGCCCTCGGCTGGAGGACCCGCGCGGGCGCCGAACTGGAACCCACAGACGTCCACGGACTACTCCGCGAGCCCCGGGAAGCGCTCCGAAACCTCGGCATCCTCACCGGTCATGGACGGACACCACGCACCATCGCCCCGCAGGGACGCGCCTTCGCCTGCGCAGCCCTCCACCCCTAACCACCCCAGAATCCGGTAGAAATTTCATCCATCAAGACCAGACACGGCAGCCCGAAGTGACGTTCACAGGTCTCGGGGACGCCGTTCCACCCGTACCCGTGACGGCCACCCTCGTCACCGACTACCGAGCAGATCTGGCCAAAGCCAGGAACCACCGTCAAAAGCAGCGCGGCTCAGAGGATGCTGCGCTCGAACGGACTCACCGTCCGCCAACTTGACGAAAGATTAATTACCGGCGATCAGAAGCTAACTGGGGAGCGCACGTGGCGAAGCTTGTACTGGTTGCGTATGCGAGACAGCTGTTCGGCGCCGATCGGAGTACCTGCAGGTCTCTACGGCGAGTATTGAAAGACCCTTGCATGCCGACCACTGTCTTGTATGGCGTGAGGGGAGTGCGCATTAGTTGATGCGACCAACGAAAGTTTGTATTGCTACCGCTGCCGCGCCTCGTGCCCAGACCCCAAAATCGGGGTCCCCAACCAGTATCTTCACTGCTGACGCTTCGGGATCGCGATCGCTTCGAAGCGCTTCATCGATACTCACTTGCGCAACGGAAACGAATCCGATGCCTTCTCCAGCGAGGATGACCGTGTTGACCATGGTGAGATTGGCTACGGCCGCGATCATCCGGCCGAGGGCCTGGCCTGCTGTTCGGATGACGGAGAGGGCTACGGGGTCGCCTGCCCCGGCCAGGGCCAGCACGTCTTCGTAGGAGACGTCGCGGCCGAGGCCGTCAGCGACGAGCCTGCAGATGCTCGGAATGGAGAGCATGGCGGTCGAGCAGCCCTTGTGCCCGTCGATGCAGACGGGGCCGTTGGCGTCGAGTGGGAAATGGCCGCCCAGCCCAAGGCCGGTATCAGGGGTGATGATCTGGCTACCGCGTAGGACAAGGCCGTAGCCGACTCCTGCGCCGGTGGTGATCACGGCGAAGTCATCAAGGCCCCGGCCAAGCCCGAACCAGTGCTCAGCTTCGGTCAGCGCGACAACATCGTTTGCAACGACGACCGGGAGCCCCAGCTCCCTCTCAAGCGCTCCCCCAAGATCAATGTTCCGCCATCCCAGAAACGGTGCGCGGGCCACCAGGTGAGAGCCGCGAACCTGGCCGCCGACGGACACGCCGAGAGCAGAAGGTAGCTTCGTGCCAACGCCTAGACTCAGGCGCGTCACCAGCTCACCGACGGCTTCGACGACGTGCTCCAGCGAACTGCCTTTGAGGTCAGTGACGTCTTCGCCGAGCACCGAGGCTCGTAGGTCTGTCGCCACACCGAAGGCCTGCTGACCTGTGAGCTTCACCCCTATATGCCACTGTGCATCCATCCGGACGTCCAGTGGCCTGACAGGACGACCGACCCCTGCCACGCCGGCTTCAGCGGTCTCGATAAGGAAGCCATCCTCAAGAAGAGGTTTGCTCAGACGTGTGAGGCTCGCCGCCGAGAGGCCGAGCCTACGAGCGAGGGCGCCACGGGTGATAGGCCCATGAATGAGCACCTCCCGCACGAGTTCATGCCTGGGTGACAAGTCCTCCGGTGCTGGCATGAAGCCCTCCCGGCGCTGGGCAGGTTCGTGATCCTCCAGCGTCGATCCAGTCACACTCATACCCCGATCATGCCCTACTGATGATTATTTCCCTAGGGGAAGGAAGTGCCTCATTCAAGATCGCAGCCTCTCGATGTGTGCCGAATCCTCCATATGATGCTTGACGTGTGATTAATTTCACCGTAGAAATTACTCATGCAACGAAGCACCGACACTCACGCCAGCATGAACCCCTCTCTCTCGCCCGCAGGACCTGCCCTGCATCTGCGCTCGGGGGGCACCAGTGTCGTGCTGGACACGACGACTTCGGGCTTACCGACGATCGTGTGGTGGGGCGCCGATCTCGGTGACATCGGTGATGACGTTCTGAACGGACTTCTGGTTACCGCCCGCCCGCAGCGCGTCTCCGGCGGCATCGACGAACCAGCACGCCTCACACTGCTCCCCCAGGAATTTGATGGGTGGCAGGGCACCCCTGCAATCATGGGCAGCCGCTCCGGACGGAGCGCGTGGACCGCCTTCCGCACCACGGCGATCAGTACAGACCGCAGCACTGACAGCGCCGACACCACGGTCAGCGAGATCGTGGTGTCCGCTGTGGACGATGACGCTCATCTCTCGCTCACCATCGAACTCACCCTCGATCAACAGGGACTGCTGCATCAGGTGCTCACCCTGACGAACACCCACACCGGTGCGGCAGACGCCAGTGATCCGGACTTTGACCTCGTCGAGCTCGCCGCGGTGTTCCCTGTACCGGCGACTGCTTCCGAGATCCTCGATACGACGGGACGGCACCTGCGCGAGAGAACCCCGCAGCGCCACCCCCTGACGACGGGCCGGCACGACAGGGAGAGCCGTCGCGGTCGTCCGGGCGCTGACGCGACACTTCTTCTCGCGGCAGGCACGCGGGGCTTCGGTTTCGAGCGCGGAACAGTGCATGCAGTGCACCTGGCTTGGAGCGGCAACCACCGCTTGAGTGTGGAGCGCACGGTCACGGGTCTGACCCAGCTGCGCGCCGCCGAGCTCCTGACCCCCGGGGAGATTCGCCTGGCCCCGGGTGAGAGCTACACGACACCTCCCGCAGTGGCCAGTTGGGGCGACGGGCTGACCGAGCTTTCCAGCCGCTTCCACGATGCGCTGCGAGCCCGCCCCCACCACCCGTCATCGCCGCGCCCAGTGACCTTGAATACGTGGGAGGCCGTCTACTTCGACCACGACCTCGCCCGACTGTCGGCTTTGGCTGATGCTGGCGCCAGGGTCGGCGTCGAGCGGTTCGTGCTCGATGACGGCTGGTTCCGTGGTCGCAGGGACGACACTGCGGGCCTCGGAGACTGGCAGGTCGATCAGACCGTATGGCCTCACGGCCTGACACCACTGATCGATCACGTCTCCGACCTCGGCATGCAATTCGGCCTTTGGGTCGAACCCGAGATGGTGAACCCTGATAGCGATCTTGCCCGGGAACATCCGGACTGGGTGCTGGGGGCAGGGCCTCACCTGCCGGTCTCGGCGCGCCAGCAGCAGGTTTTGGACCTGTCCAATCCTTTTGCCTGGCAGCACATTCTCGAGCAGCTCGACGCGGTACTGACCGAGTACGACATCGCCTACCTCAAGTGGGATCACAACCGCGACCTGCTCGAGGCGTTCAGCCCTGCCACGGGGCGCCCGGCCGTGCACGAGAATGTGGTTGCGCTGTACCGCCTCCTGGATGAGCTGAAAGTCCGGCACCCGGGTGTTGAGATCGAGAGCTGCGCCTCAGGTGGCGCCCGGGTGGATCTGGGCGTCCTCGAGCACACCGACCGGATCTGGACCAGCGATTGCATCGACCCGCTCGAGCGCCTGACGATCCAGAAATTCACCAACCTGCTGGTGCCGTACGAGCTGATGGGAGCCCACATCAGTGGGCCTCAGTCCCACTCGACCGGCCGTCGGCACGATCTCGCGTTACGGGCAGGAGTCGCACTGCCCGGCCACTTCGGCATCGAGTGGGACCTCTCTGGGCTCGACTCGGAGGAACTCGACCAGGTAGCCGCGTGGGTGAAGGCCCACAAGGGGCACCGGGATCTCCTGCACACGGGTCGGGCGGTCTTCGCCGACCTCGTCGATGACAGCGCCGACGTGCGTGGTGTAGTCGCCGCCGATGGATCCGCGGCCCTCTTCACCTACACGCAGGTCACCACCAGCACCAGTTACCCGGCTGCTCCCGTGACCTTCCCTGGGCTGGACGAGGACCGGCGCTACAGCGTCCGCCTCACCGAGCCCACCCCTGAGCTGGCCGGCCCCGGCCAGTCACCGTTGCCCTGGACCCTCGAGCCCGTCGTCCTGACCGGTCGTGCGCTCTCCACCCAGGGCCTGCAGGCACCCGTCCTGTTCCCCGAGCAGTTGCTGCTCATCGAATTCACCGCCGTCGACTGAACCGTCAGCTGCACCAGCGCAAGGAGGCGCCCTTCATGATTCACCTTCCCACCCACCCCACTCGTCGCCTTGGTACGCCACCACGACGACGCCCCATTCATCGGATAGCGTCCCGGTTCGTCGCCGGATCGGTCGGCCTCGTCCTGGCAGGGGCAGCGTTGACCGGATGCGGGACCGACAGCTCCGACGGCGTGGTCACCCTCGACTTCTTCCAGTTCAAACCCGAAGCAGTCGCTGACTTCGCGAAGATCATCGAAGACTTCGAAGCCGAGAACCCTGATATCAGGGTCATCCAAAACGCAGTGCCCGACCCTGACACCGCGATCCGCACACTTCTGGTCAAGGACAAAGTCCCCGATGTCCTGACACTGAATGCCAGCGGAAACTTTGGCGAGCTCGCTCGGGCCTGCGTCTTCGCGGACCTCTCGGGCGAACCCTCCGCGGAAAACGTCAACCCCGCCGTCCAGGACATCGTCCAGGCACTGGGCACCTGCGAGCAGGAAGGCGACGGTGAAGTCAACGCCCTGCCGTTCGCCAGCAACGCCTCCGGCATCATCTATAACCCTGAAATCTTCGCCACCAACGGCGTCAAAGTACCGACGACCTGGGATGAACTGATCGCAGCAGCCGAAACCTTCACCGCGAACGGGGTCACTCCCTTCTACTGCACCATGAAGGACGCGTGGACTGCAGGGCCGGCGTTCGTGAACCTCGGCGGAACGCTGATGCCGGACGGATTCTTTGACGACCTGAGGGAGCAGGGCTCGGACATCGACGGAGGCGCGGTGTCCTTCAGCAAGGACTTCCAGACCGCCATGGAGAAGGAAGTTCAGCTCTACTCCTACTGCCAGGACGACATCGCGAGCCGCGACTACAACGCCGGCAACGCGGCCTTCGCCAACGGCGAGTCGGCCATGTACCTGCAGGGCTCATACGCGATTCCCGCGATCCGGGCCACGAACCCCGACGCGGCCATCGGCACCTTCCCCTACCCGGTGACCGACGACGCCGATGCGCGCCTCGTCGTCTCCGGCGTCGACGTCGGCATCTCCATGGGGCGCACCACCGAACACCCGGACGAAGCCAAACGCTTCATCGACTACATGATGTCCCCCGAAGTGGTGCAGGCCTACTCCGTTTCGCAGAGCACCTTCTCGCCCCTGAACCAGGCGGAGCCGAACCCCGACCCCGCCCTTGCCGGCCTCGAGCCCTACTTCAGTCGAGGCAAGATCATCGGCTTCATCGACCACCAGATCCCGGCGTCGATCCCGCTCGTCAACATGCTGCAGACCCTCGTCCTGACCGGGGATGTGCCGACCTTCCTGGCCGACCTCGACGGCGAATGGGGCAAGGTCGCCGCGCGCACTGCCACCCAGAGAGAAGGTAAGTGATGACCGCCACCGCACCCCCACCAGCCGCCGGCCCCAAGATGCAGGCCCGCGCCGCTTCGACAGCCGTGCCGGCACCGCGTCGGAACAAGCAGGGCAGGACACCCCGGGCCTTCTACTGGATGGTCGTCCCCGCCGTCGTGATCTTTTTCGGCCTGCACACGATCCCGGTCATCACAGGCATGTTCTTCAGCCTCACCAACTACGCCGGGTACGGCACCTGGAGCTTCGTGGGGCTCTCGAACTACCTCAACCTGTTCCGCGACGACCGCGTCATCGCCTCGTACCTGTTCACCTTCGGGTTCGCGATCGTTTCCACGATCGCCGTCAACGTGATCTCCCTGGCCATCGCCCTCGGGCTCAACTCGCGCATCAAGTTCCGCACCGCTTTCCGCGGGATCTTCTTCATCCCCTACGTGCTGGCGATCCTCATCATCGGCTACGTCTTCAACTACCTCTTCGCCAACTCCTTCCCGGCGATCCTGCAGGCAATCGGGATCCAGGGCGCCAACATCCTCGCTGACCCGCAATGGGCATGGGTGGGCATCGTCATCACGACGGTGTGGCAGGCATGCGCCTTCAACGTGATCCTCTATCTCGCAGGACTGCAAACCATCCCCGGCGAACTCTACGAAGCCGCCGGCATCGACGGCGCATCATCCTGGCGCCAGTTCCGCTCCATCACCTTCCCGCTGATCGGCGCCTACTTCACCATCAACATGGTGCTGTCGTTCAAATCATTCCTGCAGGTGTTCGACCAGATCGTCGCCCTGACCAACGGCGGGCCTGGCACCTCCACGGAATCCATCGCCCTGGTCATCTTCCGCGGCGGATTCCAGGGCGGCGAGTACGGATACCAGATGGCCAACGCCGTCATGTACCTCGTCGTGATCATCGTCGTGTCGTTCATCCAATTGCGGTTCCTTCAGCGCAGAGAGGCTTCCTTCTGATGAGCTCCACCCTCCAGGGCGCCGAAGCCCTCCAGACGACTACCACTCCCACACCTCGACGCCGTCGCCGGCTCGACGGCGGCACCGGAGGCACCAACTGGTGGCTCACCGCCCTCATCGCGGTCTGCTCACTCACCGTCCTGCTGCCGCTCTACTTCACCATCGTCACCGCGCTCAAAGGGCCCGATCAGCTCGGAGGCACCGGCTTCGAACTGCCCACCGAGATCCGGTGGCAGAACTTCGCCGACGCCTACCAACTGACCAACTTCCCCCGGGCGCTCCTGAACACGGCACTGATCACGGTCGGCGCCGTCGTCCTAACCCTGTTCACCAACTCACTCGTCGCCTACGCCATCGCCCGGAACATGCACAAGAAGTTCTTCCGCGGACTGTACTTCTACTTCCTCGCGGCGATCTTCGTCCCCTTTCCCATCATCATGTTGCCGGTCGTGAAAGAGACCGCACTTCTGGGCCTGGACACCCCCGTCGGACTCGTCTTGCTGTACACGGTGTACGGACTGTCGTTCAATATCTTCATCTTCACCGCATACATCAAGTCCATTCCGATCGAGCTCGAAGAAGCAGCCCTCATGGACGGCGCCAGCACCTGGGGCGTGTTCTGGAAAGTCGTCTTCCCACTGCTGGCACCCATGAACGCCACCGTGGGCATCCTCACCTGCGTCTGGGCGTGGAACGACTTCCTGCTTCCACTGGTGATCCTCTCAGACCCGTCGGCTCGAACGCTGCCTCTGGCTCAGTTCATTTTCCAGGGCCAGTTCAATACCAACTACACCATCGCCTTCGCGTCCTACCTGATGGCCCTCGCACCCCTGCTGGTCGTCTACATCATCGCTCAGAAATGGGTCGTCAGCGGAGTCATGCGCGGATCAACCAAGTAGGCGGATCCTTACCCCACCTCTGAGAAGTACCCATGAAGCGCTGGTCCAGAACGAGCGGAGCTCACTGGACCAGCGCTTCCGCTGCTCAGCAGCAAGGGCTCACCTGAAGCCCTTCGGTCGGTGCTAGACAGTAACTCGTGAGCGGGCACCACGTCGGGCGAAGAAGGTGCGGTCGAGGGAAAAGCGGTCGGATCCGGTGAAGGCGATGGCTGGGGCTGCAGCGCAGCCCGAAACTCCGGATCAGACCGGCACCGAAACTGCTGTCCCGACTCCCCCAGATGCTCGAAACCAAGCGCAACGTCCCCGCCCTGGTCCTCACCCACCTCGGAAATCCGGCAGCATCGAACCCCCTCGGACGGCGCTGTTCCCCCACCTGTTCCCCGAGGAGACCGCACCGCTGAACCACTCCCGATTCCTGTTCCTGGACCCCCGTTCCCAGATCTTCTACCCGGACTGGGAAACCAGCGCCCGTGGATTTGTCTCCGCACTGCGCCTCCTCGCCGGCCACGACCCCTCAGACCGGGCACCGATGAACACGTCGGAGAGCTATCCACCCACAGCACTGACTTCCGTACCGGGTGGGGAGGACACACCGTGCGTACCCACGCCACCGGAACCAAACGCATCAACCACCCCGTTGTCAGAGACATGACCATCGGCTACGACGTTCTGACCATCAACTCCACACCCGGCCTGAACCTCACCACCTACCTCACCGAACACGGACGCCCCTCCGCCGACGCCCTGGACCTCCTGCGCAGCTGGAACGCCGACCACCAAGCCGCGCTGAAAAGTATCTAGAACAGTCCTGACGGGCACACGCTGAGGATCCGTCGCTAAACGATCAGTACAGCGACGATGACGGCACCTTCCAGGCGTCATGATCGGGACTGTAAGGAAAACGGTGTGTGAGGATCCGGCCTGATCCGAGAGGAGATGGCCGTGAACGACTTCACGACCGAAGTATCAGAGGCGATGATCGATCCTGTGACGGGAGAGATCATCGATCAGAAGGACCTTGCCGAACGGCTGCTCGCCCAAGCCAAGGAGCAGGGCGTGAGCCTCATCGGCCCTGGCGGCCTGCTGAACCAGCTCACCAAGAACGTCCTCGAGACTGCGCTTGAGGCGGAGCTGACTGAGCACCTCGGGCACGAGCATGGGCAGACGCCGGTCGCGGAGAACATGCGCAACGGCACCCGAGTGAAGACCGTGCTGACCGAGATCGGGCCGGTCGAGATCGAGGTGCCACGGGACCGGGATGGGTCGTTCGAGCCGGTGATTGTGCCCAAGCGGAAGCGGCGCCTGGATGGCATCGACGAGATCGTGCTCTCCCTGTCCGCCCGCGGGCTGACGACCGGTGAGATTGCCGCGCACTTCGAGGAGGTCTACGGGGCGAAGGTCTCCAAAGACACCATCAGCCGAATCACCGAGAAGGTCGCCGGCGAGTTGGCCGAGTGGTCCTCCCGGCCGCTGGACCCGCTCTACCCGGTCCTGTTCGTCGACGCGATCGTGGTGAAAGTCCGTGACGGGCAGGTCCGCAACACCCCGTTCTATGTCGTTATGGGCGTCACTGTGAACGGTGAACGCGACATCCTCGGGATCTGGGCCGGCGACGGAGGCGAGGGTGCGAGGTTCTGGCTGCAGGTCTTCTCCGAGCTGAAGAACCGTGGCATCCAGGACGTGCTCGTCGCCGTCTGCGACGGGCTCAAGGGCCTGCCGGAAGCGATCACGACCACCTGGGAACGGACCGTGGTGCAGCAGTGCATCGTGCACCTGATCCGCAACAGCTTCCGCTACGCCGGTCGGCAGCACCGCGACGGGATCGTGAAGGCGCTCAAACCCGTTTACACGGCCCCATCGGAGCAGGCTGCGAAGGACCGGTTCGCGGAGTTCACCGCCGAGTGGGGTGGCCGGTATCCGGCGATCGTGAAGCTCTGGGAATCTTCCTGGGCGGAGTTCGTGCCGTTCCTGGAGTACGACGTGGAGATCCGCCGGGTGATCTGCACGACGAATGCGATCGAGTCGATCAACGCCCGCTACCGCCGGGCAGTCAGGGCCAGAGGGCACTTTCCGAACGAGACCGCAGCTTTGAAGTGTCTTTATCTCGTGACCCGGTCTCTTGACCCCTCCGGCGGCGGCAGAGCACGCTGGGTGATCAGGTGGAAGCCAGCGCTCAACGCGTTCGCGATTACCTTCGCGGGCCGATTCGAAAGAACCACTCACTGATGAAAACCGCCGGACCCCACACACCGTTTATCGGACAGTCCCTCATGATCAGCTGTTGTGATCGAGGTCGAGGCATTCCGGGCGGGAGAGCTCCCGCCAGGCGGACGTCACGCGCGCGCTGGGTAGGGTCGCGGCAAACGGCATCTGATTAATTCCAACCTGCTGCGCGAGGTCGAGGCTAGTGAGCGCGGCGATATCGCGGATCGCACCTTGTCGCGTACCGGGTTTAGTGGAGGCTCGGAACTGACGCTTCGACGGTAGTCGAGGCGGTGTTGTGACGGTAGTGGTTGGTCTCGTGCTCGGCCGGTGGGATCAGTCCGATCTCGCCGTGCAGGCGTCGATGGTTGAACCAGTCGATGTACTCAGCCGTGGTGATCTCCAGGTCGTCGATGCCTTTCCAGGGGCCCTTGTTGCGGACGAGCTCGGCTTTGAAGAGCGAGTTGAACGCCTCGGCGAGGGCGTTGTCGTAGGAGTCGCCAGTGGT